>NZ_JBFODJ010000029.1:0-23754 GCF_040908265.1 Aeromonas sp. R5-1 | reverse complement strand
TCCACCCCGCGTCCGAATTGTATTGCCACCACAAAAAGCAGAGCAGTTGCTTCTTGCTGTCTTCGTTTCCACCGCAGGCGCTAGCGCTTGCCATGAACACAAATAGTTGGTTGCGGGGGCCGGATTTGAACCGACGACCTTCGGGTTATGAGCCCGACGAGCTACCGAGCTGCTCCACCCCGCGTCCGAGGTCGCCCATAATAGGCGCCAACGCTGAGATTGCAAGTAAATATCCTAAAAAAAGTTTATTCGGGGATTAAACCGTCACATACTGCGCTCTTTTGCAACAAATCGCAGTTTTTTCAGGCAGCTAGCGATCTCTCGCCCCTCAGGCCCCTCCCCGCCTTGCCCCTCTCTGCCATAAAAAAAGCCCGCACGACAAGGTGCGGGCGGGAGGATGCGCCGGGATCAGGCGAGCTGGAGCAACACGCTGGTCGCCGCAATCTGGGCGATGATGAGGCCGCACAGGGTCACGGAGACCACCACGGGGGCCGTCTCCTGCTGACGGTAGATGGGGCTGAACCAGAGCAGCAGGGCTGCGACCAGCAGGCCGGCCTGGGTCACTACCCCGGGGATCAGCGGGTCGAGCCCGGCGCTACTCCCCTGCCAACCCACCAGCACGGCCAGCCAGATAAGACTCAGGATGGCGGAGACCAGCCCCGCCAGGGGCAGCAGCAGATTGAAGGCTTGCAGGCGGTGGCGGGCACGTAGCAGCATCAGGTGGGCAAAGGCCGACCCCAGCAGCACCATCTGCAGCAGGCCGCCTAGCCAGCCCTGGATCTGCATCAGACCCAGCCCGTAGAGGGCGAGCGGCATGGCGGGCAACCACAGCAGGGTGGCGGGGATGGCGCGCTTGCCCTCCAGGCGAGACTGGACCAGGGAGAGCACGATACCGAGCACCAGGGCGGCCCCCCCGCTCCAGATGAGCCAGCCCGCAACCTTGGCCTCCACCGCCAGCATCAGGGAGAGCCCGGTGATCACCCAGACCGAGAAGAGCTGGGTAGTGATCCGCGAGCGCTGGCCCGGGCAGAGATCCCCGCGCCACAGGACGAGCCCCACGGCGATCAGGGCTCCCAGGGCCATCAGACCGGTCAGGGGAAAGAGCCAAAAAGGAAGTTGGACGAACATAGGGTCTCCGGCAGCAATCCGGGTGCGGGTGCACCCATCACAGGGTAAGGAAGGACAAGAGGCAGGGAGTATATCCAAACTCCCCCCGTCTTCCCAACGTCGCCAGTCAGCTTTGTCCCCGGGCAAGGGCGACCACCCGGGCAAACATCTGCTTGAGCACAGGGGGAATGTGCTCGCTGCCGAGGCGCTCCGCCTCCTCCACCACCGCCAGAGCCATGCCTGGCTTGCTGCGATGGTGGATCGCCTTGGCGATGATGCGCCCGGCGTTGAGGGTGGAGCGCCCCCCGACCCCCGCCTCGCGCCGGAACACCCCCTCGAACCCGTTCTGGTAGAGGTAGTGCTCTATGTCTGCCGCCGGCAACTGGGTCAGCCGATCCCGCTCGCGCTCCCCCTTGAGCAGGGAGCGGGCGGAGCTTGCATACTTGGCGCCCGCCTCGTCACCGTCGGTGAGCAGGTGCCACTCTATGCCAAAGTCCCGGGCCACCTTGATGAGGGGAGCCTGGCCGCACTGGGCGAACTCGATGATGCGCACCCCCTCCGCCCGCAGGCTGTAGCCGCAGATCTGGGCCAGCTCCGAGAGCAGCCAGATCTCGGTCTCCCCTTCCACCAGCAGCCAGCAGCGGGCAAACATCGACATGGGCCTGTTGATGCGCACATGGAAGGCAATCTTGCGCAGATCGTCGCTGCTGTAGCGCTCCCCTCCCAACTGATGGCAGAGGATGTCCTGCTGGCGGCGCACCAGACGGCGCACCTGATTGAGGGGCAAGGAGGAGAGCAGGTCCCCCGAGTTGGTGGTGAGCAGCTTCTGGCCGGGCAACTGCTCCAGCAGACCCCAGGCCAGGGCCAGCATGGTAGGATGCAGGCGGCTCTCGGGGTCTTCCAGCATCAGTATGGGTCTGGCCCCCTCCTCCAGCTCCCGGTTGCCCCGGGCGTGGAGCAGCATGGCCGCCATGCCCGCCATGGCCAGTTGCAGCGCCCGGTTGTCCGCATTGCGCAGCAGCACCTGCAGGTTGCCGGGATTGCGCAGGGTCATGGGGCGATTGACGATATCCCGCTGGCTGCGAGGCTTGTGCTTGATGGGCGCCAGGGCGCTGAAGTAGTGCTCCATCAACTGCTGCACCGCCTGCAGCGCCTCCTTGAGTTCAGGCTCGCCGATGCGCTGGGGCTCGTCGGTGAGCTTGCCGGCCAGCTCGTCCAGCCGCTGCTCGCACAGATCCCCCCAGGGCAGCCGCTCGATGCCCTCCCGGGCGGTACGGGCATCCCGCAGCCTGAACACCGGGTTCATGGTAATGAGCAGACGCACCAGCGCTTCATTGTTGTCGATGGCCAGGCTCTTGCCGATACCGTCGAGAAAGTCGTGGGTGGTGAGCACGCTGCCATCGTCCTGCAACTCGGCACTGGCACGATAATGCACCCGGTGGAACTTGTCCTTGTGGGGGATCCAGGCCGCCCCGAGGCGGGCCAGACGGCGGGAGTGCTGGCACATCTGGGGACGATACTCGCTGAAGGTGAGCACTAGTTGCAGCGTGCGCGAGGGTTCGAGCTCGGGATCTTCGGGCCGGTGAAAATCATCCTGACCAAATTGATAGGGCTCGGCATCCCCCAGCAGGCACCAGAGGGCCCGCAGCAGGCTGGATTTGCCCCAGGCGTTTTCGCCGATGAGCACAGTGGTGTTGTCCAGCCCGAGGGAGAGGCGATTTATTCCGCGAAAACCTTTGACTTCAATGCGTTCCAGAAACATGCGGCCATATCCAGTCCATCCTGATGGCGCAATAGTGGCAAAGTTGCCGGAAAAATCCTATCGGGTTACGGCGTTTTCAGCGGGAACTGTGAGGAACGAGCGGTTCGGGCGGCGTCGGCTGGGTGGCGCGATAGAGGGGGGCATTCCAGTGGTTGAACCAGAGATGGCGAGTACGGGTCTGACGTTTGCGATGATTCAATGGGCATTCCTTTCAATGGACAAGAGACAGAGGGTACACCTCTTTTGTCCAGAGTCTCAGGGTTATCTGTGACAGGAGAATGACAACTGGGCCCGCCACTGGCCCGGGCTCAGGCCGAACGCCTCCCGAAAACGGTTACCAAAATGGGCCTGGGAGGAGAAGCCGCACTGGGCGGCGATGCTGGCCAGAGGCTCGCTTCCCGCCAGCAACTGCTTGGCCCGCTTGAGCCGCAGCCCGAGCAGGTAGCGGTGAGGCGGACAGCCCAGGCTCTGCCCGAACATCCGGGCGAAGTGGTATTCGCTCAGACCCGCCTCCCGGGCGAGCTCTCCCAGGGTGACCGGCTCGGCCAGGTGAGCCTGCAGATACTCCTGCACCCGGCGCACCACGGCCGGGGCCAGGCCGCCGCGCACTTCCGGCAGCGCCGGGGCCTCGCGGGTGTGATGGCGATAGGCGTGCAGCATCAGCATCCAGGCACCGTGGGAGAGCGCCATGCGATCGATGCCGTGCTGCCAGTCCAGCTTCATCAATTGCCCCTGCACCAGGGCCGCCGCCTGGGGATCGTCGATGAAGGTCTTGTCTTCCAGTTGCAGATGACGCCCCTCCTTGTCACACGCCTGCTCGGCGATACGGGTGAAGTGGGCGGGGGTGAAGTAGAGGTGGAAGAAGCGAAACTCCTCGCGCACCAGCCACTCGGACCTGTGGTGATCCGGCATGATGCACACCTTGCCGGCACCGCCATGGCCACCGGGGCCGTCCAGCCGCTCGGTCTGCTCGCCCCCCTGCAGGTAGACGCTGATGGTGTGGTTGCCCGGCTTGTGGTAGCGGGTCTGATCGTAGCGGTTGCACCAGCTCGCCACCCCGAGCCCGGGCTCCAGCCAGCAGGAGTCCTCCAGCCTGGCACCGGTGCTCACCAGGGCATCAAAGACCCCTGCCTGTCTTGTCTGCTGCATGGCATGCTGCACGCTTGCGTCCCTCTCTGGCACTTGCCGCCCCTTTCCTGTCGCCATCTTATCGCGCCTCATGGTCAAAGGCTGCGCCTCCGTTGAAAAAACCGCAAGATGGTGCAAGCCGGCCCCCCGCCTCCCGGTTCATGCTGATCACATCATCTTCTCTTGATGGGATCACACCATGAATCTGATGCTCTATGTTTCCACCGTCCTCATCTGGGGCAGCACCTGGATTGCCATCGCCTGGCAGCTCGGCCCCATCCCCATCGAGGTCTCGGTGCTCTATCGTTTCGCCCTGGCGGCCCTGGCCCTGTTTGCCCTGCTCACGGTGAGCGGCAAGTTTCCACGCCTGCCCTGGGCGGGCCAGCGATATGCTGCCCTGCTCGGCGCGTTGCTCTTTTCCACCAACTTCCTCTGTTTCTACCACGCCACCCTCTATATTCCGAGCGGCCTGTCGGCGGTGATTTTCGCCAGCGCCAGCATCTTCAACGGCCTCAATCTCTGGCTGTTCGAGGGTAAACGGCCGGGCCTGCGCTGGCTGCAAGGATCGTTGCTGGGGCTGCTTGGCACCCTGCTGCTCTTCTGGCCGGTGCTGGCGGATGCGCAACTGGGTGCAAACGGCTGGAAGGGCTTGCTCTTTGCCTGCGCCGGCACCCTTTGCTTCTCCCTGGGCAACCTGGTCTCCGCCCGGGGACAGCGCCAGGGCTATCACGTGCTGCAGATGGTACCCTGGGGCATGGTCTACGGCGTGGCGCTGCTGCTGGGCTGGGTCACGGTACTCGGTCAGTCACTCACCCTGCCCACCGACCCGCGCTACCTCGCCGCCATGGTCTATCTGGCCATCTTCGGCTCCGTCATCGCCTTCACCGCCTACCTCACCCTGGTGGGGCGCATCGGTGCCAGCAAGGCGGCCTACGCCACCGTGCTCTTCCCCCTGGTGGCCCTCACCCTCTCCACCTTCTATGAAGGCTTTGTCTGGCAGACGGTCTCCATCGTCGGCGTGGTGGTGAGCCTCATCGGCAACCTGGTGATCTTCGCGCCCCCCGTCAAGGCGTGGCGCTGGCCGCTATCAAGGGCCGCAAACGGTACTTGCCCCTGATGCCACCAGCCCCTAAGGTAACCGCGTCCAACACACGAGGAGGGAGGACGCATGTTACTGGAAGGGCTGGAGACACTCTGCCTGCTGGCAAGCGAGGGCACCATGGCCAAGGTTGCAAGCCGCCTCTATATCAGTCAGTCGGCGGTCAGCAAGCGCATCGCCCAGCTGGAGCAGCGCCTTGGCAAGAAGCTCATCGAGCCGGATGGCCGTCATATCCGCCTCACTCCCCAGGCCCGTGAGCTGCTCGCCCGGGTAGCCCCGAGCCTCGCCGAAATGAAGGGGGTGCTGGCGGACAGCCAGATCCTCACGGATCAGACCCCTCTGTCCATCGCCTGCTCCGAAACCCTGCTGGCGGGCTACCTCGCCCGCTTCATGCACGCCTACCTTGAACGGGATCCCCACATTGCCCTCTCTACCCACCACACCCCGGTCATTCTGGCCCGGGTGCGCGGCGGGGATGCCCTGCTCGGGATCTGCGCCGGCCGCCTGCCGCCTGGCCATGGGCTGTGTGCCGAACGGCTGCTGGAGGAGCCCTTCTATCTGGTGGGGGACGCTCTGGATGAGGCAGCGCAGCCGGATCACCATGGCGCCTTGCAAGAAACTGTGACCAGCAAGCAACTGACTGAAGGCGACGTGAGTCAGGGGATGCAGGGCAAGGTGCGCAAGATCCTGACCATGGATCTGGAGAACCCCTCCAACCGCTATCTGCGCGAGCCCCTGGCCGCCCTCGGGCTTATCCCCGCCATGGAGCTCGATTCCTACCTGGCGCTGATCGAACTGGCCAAGGCAGGCATTGGCCCCGTGCTCCTGCCCGCCGGCCTGCTGGCGCTGGTGGGTGAGCAGGGGACACAGGCACGCCCCCTGCCGGGGCTGGGCCGCCCGCTCCACCTGGTCTATCGGCCAAACAGCCTCAAGCGCGATCGCATCGCCCGCCTGGTGCAGGCGCTGCAAGCCCATTTCCGGCAACTGACGGCACAGGGCTGAAACGCAAGAGGGCCCGATCTGCGATCGGGCCCTCGTCATGGGGGGGTACCGGCTCAGTCCAGCCAGGCAAAGAGCTCGGGGTACTGGCTCCACACCAGCTTGGCGGACATCACCAGGGAGACGGTCACCAGCAGCGGCTTGATGAGCTTCACCCCTTTCTTGAGCACCAGCTTGGAGCCCATGCGCGCCCCGATGAACTGCCCCAGCGCCATGCACAGCCCCACGCTCCACACCACCTTGCCCCCCAGGGTGAAGAAGAGCAGGGAAGCGATGTTGGAGGTGAAGTTGAGCAGCTTGGTGTGGGCGGTGGCCCGCGCCATGCCAAAGCCCGCCAGGGCCACGAAACCGATGGCAAAAAACGACCCCGTGCCCGGCCCGAAGAAGCCGTCATAAAAGCCCACGCCCCCGCCCACCAGCAGGGCGAACGCCATGGGGGTGAGGCGGCGCTGGCTCTCCGCATCGCTCACCCTGGGGGAGAAGTAGAAGTAGCAGGCAAACGCCATCAGCAGGAAGGGGAGCAGCCGCTCCAGGATGGCGGCATCGATGGTCTGCACCGCCAGGGTGCCGATGGCCGCCCCGATGAAGGTGCAGATGACAGCCGGCCAGATGATGGCCCACTCAAGGAGCCCCTTGCGGGCATAAAACCAGGTGGCGGAGAAAGAACCGAAACTGCTCTGCAACTTGTTGGTGCCAAGCACCAGGGCCGGCGGCATGCCGGTGGCCAGCAGGGCCGGCACCGTCAAGAGCCCTCCGCCCCCGGCGATGGCATCGATAAAGCCGGCGATGAGGGCCACCCCGAACAGGGCGACCAGGGTGAGCAGTTCCAGTTCCATCCATAGACCTCGTGTGATTGGCGGCGCCCGGCATGGCCTGGAGCCTGAAGGAGTCAACAGGTCGCTATCCTAGCGAGGGCGGGCTCATGAAGCCAACGAAACAATGGCAGCCAACTGATTCCTTATTTTCATCAATCAGCATGCGAGAGGGCCTGCGCCTTGATAACCGCCAGCCCCTGTAGCAGGGGCGCTTCATCCTCGCCGGGCGCACGGCTTACCCGGCCAGCCATGTAGCGGCTGCTGATGAGGATTAATCCAGAGCGCGGCTCTGGCCCTTGATGGCCTCCAGCCCCTCCAGCAGGGGCCCTTCATCAGCACCGGGTGCACGGCTAACCCGGCCAGCCATGTAGCGGCTGCTGAAGAGATTGAACCAGAGCTGCAGCGCCTGTCCCGCCCGCAGCTCCCCGGCCACTTCCAGCACGCAGGCGGCCACCTCGGCGGTGCACAGGTGCTCGTCGCTGTGGGCGACGCGCATGCCGTAGGTAGAGAGCGCATCCGGCTTGATGGCGAGCACCGGGAAGCCGTCCAGATAGGGACTCTTGTTGAACATCTTGCGCGCCTCGGGCCAGGTGCCGTCCAGCAGGATGAACAGCGGCTTCTTGCCGGGGGCCAGTACCACCTCGCCGGTCAGGCGGTCGGGCGCTTTCTCGCAGGCGGGAAAGACCAAGTAGGGCTGCCAGGCGGGATCCGCCAGCAGGGCCAGCAGCTCGGGATGGGGTTCGGTACGCGACCAGAGAAAGGCCCAGGTGGAGTCCGGCAGCACGTCGGCGATGAGGCGCCCGGTGTTGGAGGGCTTCATGGGCTCGCTGTCATACATCATGAGGCAGAAACCGGCCTCGGCCTTGAGCGCCGGGCGCCAGTCGCAGGCACACCAGTCGTGGCGCAGCTGGCAGGCATCGCAGCGTGGCACGCTGCCGCCACGGGCAAGAAAGGGTCGGGACGAGACGCTCTTGCGCCAGATGCGCAGGCGGTTGACGGCGTGATCGGGGATGGGCTTCATGGAACGCGGCTCTGACGGTGCCTGTGGCGGGACAAAAGGGGGCTGATTGTAACGGTGCGCCCTCCTGGCGGCAAGGCTTGCCGGGCGGCGCCCTGCCCCTTTCCTCCCCGCGCTCTGCCCGCTTCCCCCCATGAAAAAAGGGGCCCTGAGGCCCCTACTCACCATCCGTTGCAACCGGGTCTGGCGACGTCAGACCGCCTTTCGCAGGATCTGCTCCAGATAGTGCGCGAAGCTGTGGCCGTGGTGCTCCAGCAGTTTCGGGAACATGGAGATGGAGGTCATGCCCGGGAAGGTGTTGATCTCGTTGAGCAAAATCTCCCCCTCTTCGGTCAGGAAGAAGTCGATGCGCGACAGGTGGGTCAGCTTGAGCTGACGGAACGCCTTGAGCGCGTACTCGTGAATGGCGTCAGCCTGCGCCTGAGTCAGCCCCTCGGCCTTGAGCGCGGTCTCGGTGTGACTGGCGCTGCTGTACTTCTCTTCATAGGTGTAGAACTTGTCCTGGGGTACGCAGATCTCCCCCGGATAGGTGGCCACCAGCTCGTCACCATACTGGTAGACCGCCACTTCCAGCTCGCGGGGCTTGACCGCTTTTTCGATCAATACCTGCTCGGAGTAACCGAAGGCATCGGCAATGCCCTTCACCAGGTCTGCCTCGTTGCTGGCGGAGTAGCAACCCACGGAAGAGCCCTGGGAGGCCGCCTTGATGAAGACCTTGCCCCACTTGGCCAGCGCCGCTTTCGCCTCGGTCAGGCTCGCCTCGCCTTGCTCGGTCAGGAACAGGTAGGGGGTATTGGGGATGCCGATGGCGGTGAGCCACAGCTTGGTGGTGATCTTGTTGAAGCACACCTTGCTCGCCTCGGCGTCACAACCCAGATAAGGCAGGCCGGCCAGCTCGAGGAAGGATTGCAGATCGCCGGTCTCACCGGGATAGCCGTGGATGCAGGGCACCACGTAGTCCACCGGACGGGCCACGCTGTCGAACGAGAGCAGCTTGTCCAGCCCCAGCTTGCACTCGCGACCGTCGGCGGAGAGCCAGCGGTCGGCAAACATCTCGACCCGGGTCACTTCGATACCGGGCAGGAGCCCGAGCTGTTTTTCGAGGAAATTGGCGCTGCGCAGCGAGACTTCGTGCTCGGAGCCGCCACCGCCGCACAGCAGCAAGACATGCATGTTCTTCATTAGATGTGATCCCTTGGGAGAAGCGGCTTCGTCATCACCATGTCAAACCCAACCGCATGAAAACCGGACGAAGCCAGAAACGAACATAAGTGCGGGCAGTGTAGCAAGGGAGGGGAAGCCTTGTCAGCCGATGGGGCGCACCTCCCCCTGCCCGGGCAGATAAAAGTCTCTTCCTGTGTCAGAAACAGGATGAAATGCGCTCAGCGGGGGGGATCGACCCGCCCGGCGCCATTGCCGTTGACCCGAAACCAGCCGGCAATGCTGTAGCGCTCCCGGCTTGCGGGCAGCACCTCGTGGGGAAACTCTTCAGACAGGAAGAGCACCAGCCGCCCGCCCCGGGGGGAGACATCCATCAGAAACTGCTCGCTGTCGTCATAGACCCGCAATATTCCCCCCGCCTCTGGCTGCCAGTCGTTGTTCAGGTAGAACACCGAGGTGAGCCGGCGGTTGGATCGCCCGGCGAAGGCGTCGCGATGGGTGGCGTAGAAGTCCCCCTGACGGTAGCGGGCAAAGTGGGCCTCGTAGTCGAACAGCCCCAGCATCAGGCTGCGATTGGCGGCCAGACGCAGGGACTCCATCCGGGCCAGATAGTCGGCCACCGGCGCGCCGAGGGAGGCGTCGAGCCAGTGGATCTGATCCCGACGGATATCGCGGTTGTCCTGATGCAGGGTCTCGCGCCCGATCCCCGCCGGTCGCCACTCGTCCGGCAGGCAAGCCTTGAGGGCATCCACCTCGGCGGCGGTTAAAAAATCATCCACTATCACCCAACCCCGGGTGTAGATGGCATCCATGACGGCTTGATAGTCCAAGATAGGCTCGCAGCGAGGGGAGAGAGTGCGCTTTGTAGCGACTTCGGACCATCGGCACAAACCGGATTGCTTCTCTTGAGAAGTCCCGCCATCAATAGGAGTCTGGGGGGGCACAGACGCCCTCCCCCTTGCTCCCCGGCCCTCGGCCCGTTAACGTGCAAGGATTGTCCCCCGGGCGCCTTGTCGCCCCTCTTGCATCAGGAGAAACCATGCCCCTGCCCCTCATCCCCCTGCAACGACTCGATGGCACGGCCTGGTCCACCGCCGATCTGCAGGGCCGTGTCGTGCTGGTGGTCAACGTGGCAAGCCGCTGCGGTTTTACCCCCCAATACACCGGGCTTGAGGCCCTCTATCGCCAGTTCGGCCCCCAAGGCTTCGAGATCCTGGGCTTTCCCTGCGATCAGTTCGGCCATCAGGAGCCGGGCGATGCCGAGGAGATCGCCCGCTTCTGCTCGCTCGACTACCCTGTCAGCTTCCCCCTGATGGCCAAGTGCGAGGTCAACGGCGCCGGGGCCCACCCCCTCTATCGCTGGCTCAAGAAGCAAAAGCCCGGACTCCTTGGCAGCGAGGCCATCAAGTGGAACTTCACCAAGTTCCTGATTGACCGTGAAGGCCGGGTGGTGGACCGCTTCGCCCCCCAGACCAGGCCGGAGGATCTGGTGCTGGCCATCGAGGGACTGCTCTGACAGGCGTGCGCTGCTCGCGACACGGCTGCTGCGCGTGCGCCTCGCATCTGCTATATTACGCGCCCACTGTCTCTTGTGCGGTCGCTTTGCCGGGCTCAGGCCCAGCCTCGATGGCGGCCCACCCTATTTTCCATGTCGTGACGGACCAAGGCTGCCGTCACCCGTTGAGCCCAAGGCTCGGAGTGTCCCTCGAACATGTCATTCAATGAACTGGGTCTGTCACCGCACATCCTGCGGGCCGTCAAGGAGCTGGGTTACGAACAACCCACCCCCATCCAGCAGCAAGCCATTCCCGCCATCCTGGCCGGGCAGGACGTGCTGGGCGGCGCCCAGACAGGCACGGGCAAGACGGCCGGTTTCACCCTGCCCATGCTTCATCGGCTGCTGGCCAACCACGGCCGTGGCGGTCGTCGCCAGGTGCGAGCCCTGGTGCTGACCCCGACCCGGGAGCTGGCCGCCCAGGTGGGCGAGAGCATCATCAAATATGCCCACCACCTGCCGTTTCGTACCCTGATCGCCTATGGCGGCGTCAGCATCAAGCCGAACCTGGACGCCATCAAGCTCGGGGTCGACATTCTGGTCGCCACCCCGGGCCGCCTGCTGGATCTGCTGACCCAGGGCGCCCTGACCCTGAGCGCCCTCGAGGTACTGGTGCTGGATGAAGCGGACAGAATGCTCGACATGGGGTTCATCACCGACATTCGCCGCATCATGAAGGCCCTGCCGGAGGAGCGTCAGACCCTGCTCTTCTCCGCCACCTTCTCCAATGACATCAAGGCGCTGGCGGACGATCTGCTCAAGGATCCCACCCTCATCGAGGTGGATCCCAGCAACACCGCCGCCGAGCAGGTAAGCCAGCGCATCATCCAGGTCGATCGGGAGCGCCGCCGGGAGATGCTCTCCCACATGATTGGCCGTGGCAACTGGCAGCGGGTGCTGGTGTTCGTGCGCACCAAGCAGATTGCCGACAGGCTCGCCCAGCAAATGCAGAAAGATGGCCTGGATACGGTCGCCATCCACGGTGACAAGAGCCAGGGGGCCCGCAACCGGGCGCTGGCGGATTTTCGTGAAGGCAAGGTGCGGGTGCTGGTTGCCACCGACATCGCCGCTCGCGGCCTGGACATCGATCAGCTGCCCCACGTGATCAACTTCGAGCTGCCCCAGATGGCGGAGGATTACATCCACCGCATCGGCCGCACCGGCCGCGCCGGGCGTGGCGGCGAGGCCATCTCTCTGGTGAGCCAGGACGAGCTGGGTCAGCTCAAGGAGATCGAGGCGCTGATCGGCCAATCCCTGACCGTGGAGATCCTGGAAGGGTACGAGCCGAGCGGCAAGCCGAGCCGCCAGACCCTGCCGGGCAGCAAGCCGGTGCAAAACCCGCCCCGCGCCCGTGGCCATGCCAACGCCAAGGGTGGCAACGGCAAAACAACCGCAGGCAAGAGCAAGGCGAAGAGCGATGGCGGCAAGAAGCCAGCCCCAGCCCGCAAGCGGGAAGTGGTGGGCGAGGACATCGGTTTCGCCCCCATGCGCCGTCTGCCCAAGGCCCAGCGGGGCGACTATCAGGACAACTCCAGCGAGGAGTGAGGGGGCGCGAGCCAAACCTCCTGAACAACAAAAAAAAGCCCTCGGGCGGTTTTTTTATGCTCTGGCGCCCTTAACCGGCAGCCAAGGCCATGTGCAGCAGCGGATAGGGCTTGCCCTGGCCATCCAGGGGGGAGCGCCCCGTCACCTCGAAGCCCAGGTGCTGGTAGAAGCCGACAGCCTGGGCATTCTGTTCGTTGACGTCCACGCGAGTCGCCCCCAGACAACGGATGGCGTGGTCCACCAGCTGGCGGCCGACCCCGCCCCCTCTCGCCTCGGGAGCGATGAACAGCATCTCGATATTGCCCTCAGCCACCCCGATAAAACCGACGATCACGCCATCCTGCCTGGCGCAATAAAGGCGCACGGCATCGAAATAGTGTTCGAGGATGAGAGGCTTGAGGGTGGCGATGTCTTCCTCTTGCAGGAAGTGATGGGTAGCGCGTACCGAGGCCTCCCAGAGAGCGATCAGGGCCGGGTAATCCCCGGTTTGTGCTGGTTCTATCTTCATGAATTGTTGGCTCAATTTATGGCAAAAGCGCCGATGCTAAGCCTTGGGGCCGAACCTCGTCAAGGTGCAGCCCTGGGCCTCTGCCTGCTTGATGACAAACCCCTTCTCGATGCCCGCCTTGAAGCCCAGCTTCTCATAGAGGCGATGGGCTTCATCGCGCCCTTCCCCCGAGAGCAGCATCACCTTGTAGCCATCCAGCCCCTAGGCCAGGGAGAGCGCCTGTTCAAGCACCTGCTGGCTCAGCCCCTGGCGTCGGAACGCAGAGGCCGTTACCACGTGCTCTATGATGCCAAAGGGCCTGCCGCCGTTGCTCAGGGTCGGGATCACCCCGAGCTGGCAGGTGGCGGCGAGCTCACCGCCCACCTTCGCCACGATGATCCGCACCTCGGGCCTGGCCAGCAGGCTCGCGAGCGTCTCCCTCGCCATGGAAAGCGGCATCACGGGATCCCGTGGTCTGAGCTCGGCGTAAAGGCTGAGCAAGCCGCCAGATCCTGCTCCCTGCACTCTCTGATCACCACCATGGCAACCCACCTGATCTGCCACTCCTCTTTCGGCTGATCATGCATGACGCCAGCATGGAGTGTGCGCAGGCATAATAGACAAAGAAGATGCCTCCCCAGGTTGGGAAGGCATCGCGATCAACGGGTCTTGACCGCCTGGAGCAGGACAGAGACATCGGCGCCAACGCGGCGGGTCGCGATGGCTTCGCGAATGTCGCTCTCGCTGTAGCGACTGGCGGGGTAGACCACCACGCAGGCGGTGTCACCGGGAGCGAGGAAGTGTGTCTCGCCAAAGGGGGTGTAGCGGGTGGCGCCAATGCTGATGAGCGCATGGGCCGGGCGCCCCGCCTGGGCCAGCAGCCCCTGGATATGCTCGGCCGGGCCTTCGTCCTGCTGATGGTTGAACTTGTCGATGGCCCACGCCAGCAACTGACCGTGGAAGTAGCTGTAGTCCACCGCCGCGCTGTCGATCCCGTAGGGGTGCAGCTCCCCGTCCCGCTCCAGATAGCAGGCGATGCGGTAGTCATCGAGCTCGCATCCTGCGGCAAAGTGGGTCAGGGGCAGCAGGTTCGCGGCCAGCCCCTTGCTCTCTTCACCCCAGTTCTTCTTCTCGCTGATCTTGTTGGCATTGGGGCGACGGATGGAGCAGTCGTTGTAGGCGCCAAACGCCTTGGGATGGATGGCCACCACCTGCTCCCCCGCGTACTCCAGCTCGCACCACAGTGCCACCTCGGGTTCAATCTGCACCTTCTCGTCCCCGCTCACCGCCGCCTCCGGCAGGAAGATGGCATCGCCGCTCAGGGGAAAGACCCCGAGCTGGCCGGGATGGTTCGGCACATAGAAGGGGAACAGCGCCTTGGGGGCGACCTTGTCGTCAACCTTGACGGCGACGAAGTCCGCCGCCTCCCCTGCCTGCTCCAGGTGACCGGCGAAGTTGCCCGCCACGCCCAGTCCGATAAAGGGGGGCTGTGAGGTGATCTGCATCTGTGGCTCCACTGGCGCGGCCGGGGCCGCCGCCTCGTTGTCGTTGTTCAGGGCGGAAATACCGCCAAAGAGGGAGCTTATTAGAGCACAGCCCCCGTACGGCGCCCAGCCACCGGGCCACAAGCTGTGCACCAGGGCGGATTTCCCCTCACCATCTGGTCATAAAGTCGGCAGTCGATGCGAAGCTGTGATCCCGATGCTTGGGAGAGCCCGGCACTTTTGCTAGGCTGCCCTATTCATTTGCCGTTCGGGAGCCGTCGCAAGGCCATGGCCACCCACTTTCAGGGGCGCTTCGAGGTGGAGTTCAAATACCGCCTGACGGACAGCGCCGCCTTTGTGCATACCCTCACGGCCCTCAGCCCCGAGGTGATGGTGGCGGACAATCATGAGCAGGACTGCTACTTCGACACGGCAGATGGCGCCCTGGCCCGGGCAGAGAAGAGCCTGATCATCCGCACCATGGCCCCCAGCGGCATCCGGCTCTGGATAGTCAAAGGACCCGGACCCGATCGCTGCGAGGCGGTCAACATCACCGATGCGGACAAGGCGGCCAGCATGGTGCGCACCCTGGGCTACCAGCCGGTGCTGACCATCGACAAGCGGCGCAGCATCTATTTTCTGGGGGCCTTCCACGTCACGGTGGATCACCTGGCAGGCGTCGGTGATTTTGCCGAGCTCGCCATCATGACTGACGACGAGACCGCCCTGCCCGCCTACCGCGCGCAGTTGCTGGCGCTGGCTAGCCGGCTGGGACTGGCGCCCGAGATGCGGGAAACCCGCTCCTATCGCACCCTGTGCGAGCAGCGAGCCCCCCCCTTTGACAAGCGGCAACAAGAGGAATCTGCCCATGATCGACAAACTCGCCTGGCTGACCTTCAAGGAGGGACAACTGCTGTGCGCCCGCTCCCACGGCAAGGACATCTACTACATTCCGGGGGGCAAGCGCGAGCCGGGCGAGAGCGACGAGGCGGCCCTCGTTCGTGAAATCGAGGAAGAGCTCGCGGTCATCCTGAAACCCGACACCCTGGCGTTCGCCTGCGAGTTCAGCGCCCAGGCGGACGGCAAGCCGCAAGGGGTGAATGTCAATCTGCGTTGCTACACGGGGGACGCCGACGGCACGCCCGTCGCCTCGGCGGAGATCGCCGAGCTGCGCTGGCTGGACAGCCGCCACCTGGCCGAAGTCTCCCCCGTCTCCCGCCTGCTGTTCCAGTGGCTGGCAGCGCAGGGACTGATCCATTAAGAGACGGCGCACCTGACCGGATGACGATGGCACCGGCAGGAGAGTCCGCGCCCGAGACGTTAATCCCCCACGTGGGCCAAGAGAGAAGATGAGGACATTCAATGGAGATCCTTGAGGTCGAGAGCACCAGAGGCATCAAACCGGCGCTGATCGCCCTGCTGCAAGATTGCGTGGCCAGCGGTGCCTCGGTGGGCTTTCTGCCTCCCCTGCAGGAAGAGCAGGGGCTGGCGTACTGGCAAGGCATCGAGGGGGAGCTGGCGGATGGAGTGCGCAAGCTCTGGGTGGCGTTTGATCAGCACCATCTGGTGGGCGCCCTGCAGCTCTCCCTGTGCACCAAGGCCAACGGGGGCCACAGGGCCGAAGTGGAAAAGCTGATGGTCCACAGCCAGGCCCGTGGCAAGGGGGTGGGCCGAGCCCTGATGAACGCCATGGAGCAAGGGGCCCGGGACGCCAGGCGTACCTTGCTGGTGCTGGATACCCGGGTCGGCGACGTGGCCTCCAGCCTCTATAGCCAGCTCGGCTATCAGGAGGCCGGCCAGATCCCGGACTTCGCCCGCAATGGGGACGGCACCCTCGCCGCCACCCAGTTCTTCTACAAGCAGCTCTGAGGCAGACGGCCTGGCAAGACCGGACAGCGTACCGGTCTTGCCCCCTCCAAGGCTCGGCACACATAGGTTTTTGGTTCAATCAGACTCATCGGCAAGGAGCCATCATGATATTGGAAGTCGCCCATCTGCAGATCATTCCCGGCAAGGCCACTGACTTCGAGCAAGCCTTCGCCCGGGCCCAGCACATCATCAGCGCCATGCCCGGCTACCTGGGCCACCAGTTGCAGCGTGCCCTGGACGATCCCCATCACTACCTGCTGCTGGTGCAGTGGGCGCGGCTGGAAGATCACACCCGGGGGTTCAGGGGCTCCCCCCGGTACCAGGAGTGGAAGGCCCTACTGCACCACTTCTACGACCCCTTCCCCAGGGTCGAACATTTTCAGGATGCAACACCGATCAGTGCCGCAAGCTGAACCTTGATCAGCTCGTCCCGTCACGGGCTGATCAATGGCGTCAGGCCAGTCGCTCGGCCCTGTGGGCAATCTGCGGATCGGCAAAGGCGCTCTGGGCCGTGATGAGCTGCAGCTCGTAGGCATTCGCCTCCCAGGTCTGTCGCAGCACCGCATCCACCGCGGCGTTGGTGCGCTCGAAGGCGCTCACCCCATCATATCCCGCCTGCAGGTTGGCCAGCATCAGGGCGCTGATGAGATCCCCCACGCCCACCGGTTGGCGCGCGAAATCGTAAAGGGGACGGGCGATCAGATAGTCTCCCTCGGGGGTGGCAAGCAGCATCTCGAAGCGGCCGGGGACGCTGGCGGCGCGACCCAGGTGCTTGACCAGCACCATCTTCACCCCCTTCTCCAGCAACTGGCGTGCGGCGACCCGGGTCTGGGCCAGGGTTGTCAGATGGACATCGCACAGAGTCTCCAGCTCCAGCAGATTGGGGGCCATGATGTCCGCCACCGGCAGGGCCTGCTCGGTGAGAAAGCGGGTGACGCCCGGGGCGACGATGCACCCCTTCTCCGGATGCCCCATCACGGGATCGCAGAAATAGAGGGCCGCCGGATTGGCTCGCTTCACCGCCGCCACCACCGCCAGGATCTCGTCCCCCTGCTCCGCCGAGCCCAGATAGCCGCTCAGCACCGCATCGCAGCGCGCCAGCACCTCGATATTGCAAAGCCCCTGGCACAGGGCGGCAATGTGGCCCGCCGGCATCGCCATTCCCTGCCAACCCGCCTCGTACTGGGTGTGGTTGGAGAACTGCACCGTATTGATGGGCCACACCTCTATGCCGAGACGGCGCATAGGGAACACCGCGGCACTGTTGCCGGCACAGCCAAACACCACGTGGGACTGGATAGAGAGAATGCGTTTCATCGACACCACCGCACAAGAAGCCTGAGGAAAAGAGGCAATATATCGGATGAAGAGACGGCTCTTCCAGCAATTAACGCCATGACTCCCTATTTATGCTTCAGCAGGCTTAACCTGCCGCATATTTGACCGCCGCTACCCTGTTTCTGCACAACCCTGGAGCCATCTCCCCCGCTGCTGCGGGGTGATAAATGTACCTGGATGCCTCTTGTCTGATGGCATATGAGGTGATTTTTCAACCAACCACAAACAATCGGGATCAAGGATGAGGTCCGATGGAAAGGCACCAGTCGGCAGTCGGCAGTCGGCAGTCGGCAGTCGCAAAATAAGGCAACAAGGGCAAGGTCAAGGAGACGTCGGAAGATCACAGGACAAAGGCGGCCTACCCTTGCCTGACACCGTGGCAACGACAAGCCATACGCAGTGGCGACAGCAAGTCACGTCACCAGTGCCGTGACTACAGCGAGTCGCCAGCAGTCGTCAGAGGGAGCGCAGTGCCCTTGGGCGTCTCAATCCCGGGCGAAGTGGTAGACCCAGCCTTCGTCCGGTGCCATCTCGTCCGGCAGGTCCACCAGGGCAGGCAGCGAGGTGACGGCCCCTTCGGCCGCATATTGCAGGGCCATCAGGGCGCAGAGCGCGGCATCATAGGGATCCGTTCCAGGGATGAGGGACACCGGCAGGTGGGGTTGCAGCTCGGGCCGCACCGCAGAGGCTTTGCCCCCCATTTTGGCCAGGGCGGGATAGACCTCCAGCACCGCGCGCCCGGCAGCCCTCGCCTGTTTTGGCACCAGTTGCAGATCCCCGAGGCGCGGCAGCATGGAGAGGGCCAGGATGGCGTTGTTGCCGAGCCTGTCGAAGGTGGCGGAGAGGGGCTTCTTGCCATAGTGCTGATGGAGCCAGCGCTCGCAATCCCGGTAGGCGTAAGGGTTGTCAATCTCCCGCTGAGGCACGGGAAAGCCGCTCCCCCGCCCCGCCAGCAGATCGGCGAGGGCGCGGGGAAAGGCCAGGGGCGCATCGATGCCGAGAGCAAGTCGCGGGCAGGCCAGCACCTGCATCAGCGCCACCTCGTCTTGCAGGGCCGGGCGCAGCAGGGCATCCAGATCCGGCGCGACCCGGGAGCTCAGGCGAAACAGGGGGGAGATCCCGAGCCAGTGCAGACGGGACTCCCGGGCCTGCCAACCCACCACCGCCACCGCCTGGGCGTTGCCCTGCCAGCCCCTCACGTCCCAACCGATGCCGATGGCGTCCATGTGTTCCGTTGTCATGCCCCTGTTACCTCTGTGCAGCCTTGATGGAGCACAGGGTAATGGCTGCCCCTCCTAAAGCAAGGGCAAGTTGGCCCCTAGAAGGATTTCTTGAAGTTGATCAGGGGCAGAATGGGGAAGATGCCGTTCTCGGCGTAGTTGGCCAGGCCAATCTGCAAGCCGTCCAGGTGCTTGGTGGCATTGACGAACCCCAGCTGGAAGGTGGTGCGTTCGGCATAGTTGACGAAGCCGACGTTGGCCAGGGCATTGCCCTGGGCGATGTTGACCGCCCCCCAGTTGAGCCCCTTCACATTGTTGGTCAGGTTGACGAAGCCCAGATTGAGGCCGGTATCCTGCCCTTCGTGCCAGTTGACGGCGTTGATGGCGACCCCGCCAAACTGATGGCGCACCCGGCTCGCGCCAAAGAACACACCAAGCTGCAGGCCGGTGAACTGATCCACGTCGGAGAGGGCGAACACCGGCAGATCGATCCCCTTCACCTGGCCGGTGCGGCCGTAGAGGAAGGAAGCCCTTGCCCCTTCCACCTGATTGGACGAGGGCAGGTTGACACCGGGCAGGGAGATCTGGACCGGCGTGCTGGCCTGGGCGACACCGGCGAGGGTCAGGGCACCACAGCCGAGCAGCAGGGCGAACGGTTTCATCGGGGATTCCTTGTGAAGAGGGTGTGGCTCAAGGGTACCAGCGCAGGCCCCGGGGGACGAGACCCCGCCCCCTGCCCTGCGTCACCTCTCGTCTGAACCCGGGGATGGCTCTCTCGGCGGATTGGAAAATTCAAACAGAAACTAACATTTATACCAAAGGTGGATTGGTTGCAGAATGCTCAAACGTGTGTTTGAACAGAGCAAACAACACGTAACACAGGGATGACGTGCTGTACCCGCAAGAAGGGTCGATTGACCCGCAAAAACAGTGTTCTGCCGAACCGGAGACCCATGATGAATATGGACGTGATCAAGAGCTTTACCGAGCAGATGCAAGGCTTTGCCGCTCCCCTCACCCGCTACAACCAGCTGCTGGCCAGCAACATCGAACAGCTGACCCGGTTGCAACTGGCGTCCGCCAATGCCTACGCCGAACTGGGGCTCAACCAGTTGCAGGCCGTCGGCAAGGTGCAGGATGCCCAGAGCCTGGCGGCCCTCGGCACCGTGCAGCTGGAGAGCGCCAGCCAGCTCTCCCGCCAGATGCTGGATGACATCCAGAAGCTCAGCACCCTCGGCCAGCAGTTCAAGGAAGAACTGGATGCCCTGACCGCAGATGGCATCAAGAAGAGCACGGGCAAGGCCTGATAACCCCTGGCTGCCCGTCTTGCGGGCAGCCACATCTCCCCACGACTCGACAGAACGGGCAAGTGCCCGCCCCGGGCGTGGGTGAAGGAGAACACATGAGCCAATCATCTTACGGCCCGCTGTTCGAGGCCCTGGCCCACTACAACGACAAGCTGCTGGCCAGGCCAGAGCCCAGACCGAGCGCACCGCCCAGGCCCTGCTGCAGACCAGTCTGGACGATCTGGGCCAGGTGCTGGAGCAGGGCAGCCAGCAGCCCTGGCAGCTGATCCAGTCCCAGATGAACTGGTGGCAGGATCAGCTCAAGCTGATGCAGCACACCCTGCTCAAGAGTGCAGGCCAGCCGAGCGAGCCGGTGATCACCCCGGATCGCAGCGATCGCCGCTTCAAGGCCGACGCCTGGAGCGAGCAACCCCTCTATGACTACCTCAAGCAATCCTATCTGCTGACCGCAAGACACCTGCTGGCGGCGGTGGATGCCCTGGAGGGCGTGCCCGAGAAGAGCCGGGAGCGACTGCGCTTTTTCACCCGCCAGTACGTCAACGCCATGGCTCCCAGCAACTTCCTGGCCACCAACCCGGAGCTGCTCAAGCTCACCCTGGAGTCCGACGGCCAGAATCTGGTGCGCGGCCTTGCGCTCCTGGCCGAAGATCTGGAGCGCAGCGCCGATCACCTCAACATCCGCCTGACCGACGAGTCCGCCTTCGAGCTCGGCCGGGATCTGGCGACCACCCCGGGCCGGGTAGTGCTGCGCACCGAGCTCTTTGAGCTCATCCAGTACAGCCCGACCACAGCGACGGTGGGCAAGACCCCGGTGCTGGTCGTGCCCCCGTACTACATCATGGACATGCGCCCCCAGAACTCCCTGGTGGCCTGGCTGGTCGCCCAGGGGCAGACGGTCTTCATGATCTCCTGGCGCAACCCGGGGGTGGCACAGGGGCAGGTCGATCTCGACGACTACGTGGTGGACGGGGTCATCGCCGCCCTGGACGCCGTGGAGGCGGCCACCGGCGAGCGGGAGGTGCACGGCATCGGCTACTGCATCGGTGGCACTGCATTGTCACTCGCCATGGGCTGGCTGGCGGCGCGGCGCCAGAAACAGCGGGTACGCAGCGCCACCCTGTTCACCACCCTGCTGGACTTCTCCCAGCCCGGGGAGCTTGGCATCTTCATCCACGAGCCCATCATCGCGGCGCTGGAGGCCCAGAACGAGGCCAGGGGCATCATGGACGGGCGCCAGCTGGCGGTCTCCTTCAGTCTGCTGCGGGAGAACAGCCTCTACTGGAACTACTACATCGACAGCTACCTCAAGGGCCAGAGCCCGGTGGCGTTCGATCTGCTGCACTGGAACAGCGACAGCACCAACGTGGCGGGCAAGACCCACAACAGCCTGCTGCGCCGACTCTACCTGGAAAACCAGCTGGTGAAGGGGGAGCTCAAGATCCGCCACACCCGCATCGATCTCGCCAAGGTGAAGACCCCGGTGCTGCTGGTGTCCGCCGCGGACGATCACATCGCCCTCTGGCAGGGGACCTGGCAGGGCATGGCGCTGTTCGGGGGCGAGCGGCGCTTCATTCTGGCCGAATCCGGGCACATCGCCGGCATCATCAATCCGCCGGATGCCAACAAATACGGCTTCTGGCAGAGCGAGGCCGAGGCGGACAGCCCGGCGCAGTGGCTGGCGGGGGCGACCCACCAGAGCGGCTCCTGGTGGCCCGAGATGATGCGCTTTATCAAAGACCGTGACGAGGCAGAGCCCGTCCCCGCCCGGCAGCCTGTCGAGGGGCTGGAGGCGGCCCCCGGCAGCTACGTCAAGGTACGGCTCAATCCGGTGTTTGCCGGCGTCAGGAAGCAAGAAGAGGGGCTCGTATGAGTACACAAACCCTTGCCGTGGGCCAGAAGGCTCGCCTGACCAAGCGCTTCGGCCCGGCCGAGGTGGCGGCCTTCGCCGGCCTCTCGGAGGATTTCAATCCCCTGCACCTGGACCCGGACTTCGCCGCCACGACGGTGTTCGAGCGCCCCATCGTCCACGGCATGTTGCTGGCGAGCCTCTTCTCCGGGCTGCTCGGTCAGCAGTTGCCAGGCAAGGGGAGCATCTACCTGGGCCAGAGCCTCGGCTTCAAACTGCCGGTGTTCGTGGGGGACGAGGTGACGGCGGAGGTGGAGATCATCGCCCTGCGGGACGACAAGCCCATCGCCACCCTGGCCACCCGCATCTTCACCCAGGGCGGCGCCCTCGCCGTGACGGGGGAAGCGGTGGTGAAACTCCCTTGAGCGCCAGTGGCCCCCAGAGACACAACCAGCCCGGTCGGGCTGGTTTTTTTGCCTGTGCTCGCCCCTTTTTCGGGGCAATTCGGCCCGGGCCCTTTCCCTGCCCCGCCTAACTGCCTAGAATGAGCCCCCGCTGTTTCAGCCATTCATCCAGCTAGAGGATTTCCCATGGAGACGTTTCTGCTCGAAGGTCACCCCTTCGTTGCCTTGTGTGACCTGATCAAGCATCAGGGTTGGGCCGATTGCGGCGGTGCCGCCAAGGCGCTGGTCGCCGAGGGCCTGGTGGAAGTAGACGGTCAGGTCGAGACCCGCAAACGCTGCAAGATAGTCGCCGAGCAGGTGGTCAACTTCAACGGCATGAAGGTCGTGGTGAAGGAAGGCGTCAGCCCCGAGATCCTCTGATCCTGACGCCCTGCCACGTAAGCGCTACCCAGCACAGTCGCCGAGTAGGTGGTCAACTTCAGCGGCATGAAGGCCGTGGTGAAGGAAGGGAGCAGTCCCGAGATCCCCTGATCCTGACGCCCTGCCACGCCAGCACTACCCAGCACAGTGGCCGAGCAGGTGGTCAACTTCAACGGCATGAAGGCCGTGGTGAAGGAAGGGAGCAGTCCCGAGATCCTCTGATCCCGGCTTGAACAAGGGCGCCAGCGCGCCCTCTGGCCTTCAGCTGGCCTTGATGGAGAGGGTCAGCACGAAGCGGGCCATGGCCTCGTCGCCGTTGCGAGACGGGCAGGTGGCCACCACCTGGATGGGGCGGTTGATGCGCTGACCGCTCGCCAGGGACTCGTCGATCATGGCGTCGATAAGCTCCCCCGCCGCGCAATCAAACTGCACGTCCCCCTCCGGGCGCTTCAAAAACTCCCCCTGCACATCCTTGAAGGCAAAATGCACCTTCTTGCGCCGCGCCCGCCCCTTCTCCATGACCAGGAGCCCCCCCACCAGGTCGGCACCGGTGGCGAGCGCCCCGAAATACATGCTGCCCAGGTGGTTGCGGGTGCGCCAGCCCAGCGGAATGCGGATGCGCAGCGCCCTGGCGTCCATCTGCTCGATGACGGGGGCACAAAAACCAATGACGGGAATGTAGCGCCAGGCGAACAGACGCAGGGCGAGGTTGGCTTTGAGGCGTTGCAGGTCCATTGCAAACTGATCCGATGAGTAAATGTGATACAAATGTTGCCAGTCTGCTTCCCGATAGACAAGCCTCCCGTGCCATCCCTGTGAGCGGCCCCCCAAAGGGTATTTGCAAAATTCATGCAATGGCCAGGTTCTATTTGCCTGGCAAATGATAAAACCGGCCTTTCCTGACCCCGGGTCGCCCCTCTCTTTTCCCTTTTTCCGATTTTTTTCAAGGTCCCGCCCCGGATGACGGGACCATGACGGCCATATCCGAATGAAACACAACGAGAAATACTCCCCGTCTGGGGGCTAGCCCAGGATCCCGCCCCCGCCACTGGGATTATTCGCAGTAACCAAACCCCCTCTCCCTCGCTAGGCTGTGTTCTCAAAATGCTGGTTTTCTGTCCACCAATAGCTCTCGTAAGTAACGAAGGCAGAAAGCCAGCTTGATAAAAGCAGCAAAACTTCCCGCCAGC
>NZ_JBFODJ010000028.1:0-10358 GCF_040908265.1 Aeromonas sp. R5-1 | reverse complement strand
GTGTGGCTTGTTTTGTTTAGCGACTAATCAGATCGCACAAACTGGACTGAGTTCCCTTCCTCCGGTGATCTACTATTCGGAACAGCTATTTAGCAAACGACTCCAAAAGACATCAACCCCAATCTTTGAACAAGGGATTCCAACTGATGTAAGGTGCTTCATTGCTTTGTGCACATCAATTACAAGGGTAAGCCTATCTGCCTCTCTCGCCCTTACCTCTTGCATTGCTTCAAGCATGACAATCTTATGAGCCACTAGAGAACGTTTTACTTGGGTAATAGGTTCATCCATATCGGTTACCTCCCACATCTCTACTTCCCTAGATAACCGAGACAGCGACCTCTCCAAGTATGATAAGACCACTTCAAGCTCTCCTTGAGGGGTAAGCACCTTAGGACCTCGTCGGTCTTGATGATCACTACTCCATGGCAATAACTCACCATCACCACCAGCTCTAGGGTGCATTCTTATTAACGGTACAATTACCGTCTTCATGAACTCTTCATCTATCTGGACAGCGGTTTTAGACCTCCAAGCTCTACACCTAGCGACTTCTTTTCTAAGTTCAAACGCCGCCACTGCAGAGGAGGCAATTGACTTCTTCGCTGAATTTTCTAAGCCCTCGATCAACCAAGGCATAGGCGAAAGCAACACATCCCATTCGTTTAAAAAACGCTCAACCGTCCAACTCATTTAATTCACTCTTGGTTTATGGATGCTTTATTACCAATTCTAAAGACCCATTAGATACCGCCCGCTAACCCTATTTGGATATGATGTTGCCAAATACCCGATCAGTGAGCTTGGCTTTGTGGGCATTGCACAAATGGGAATATCGCTGGGTCATGGTGATCGACTTATGGCCTAACACCTCTGCGATCTCCAGAATGCTGGCACCATTCATCGCCAACAAGCTGGCACAGCTATGTCGAAGGTCGTGAAAATGGAAATCAGAGAGCAACGCAGCTTTCTTCGCAGCCTGCCAGTGGTAGTCAAACTCGGTAAACGGTCGATTGAGGCCAGAAGGGTGAGGGAAAACAAAGCTGGCACCAATCTCACGAAACTGGGAGAGCTCAGTAAGCAAGTCAGCAGTCAGAGACAGAACCCTCTGACTACCATTCTTGGTAACCGCCAAGTGAGCAGTTCGCGTGTTGAAATTGATGTCTGACCACTTGAGGCCGATCAGCTCGCCCCTCCGTGCTCCAGTGGTCAACGCCATATGAACCAGCATATGAAGTCGCTCCCACTTGCTCAACTTGGTGGCCTTCATCAATCGAGCCAGTTCATCTGCCGACAAAAAGCGTGTGCGAGCATTGTCTTCCCGCTTCTGCTTCACTTCCAGGCAAGGATTTACCTTGAGGTCATACCTATCGCACATGTACGCAAAAACCGCTGACAACGCTGCTTTGTAGCGGTTAAGGGTCGCAGGGGCCTTCCCTTCCGCCTCCAGAATAGAGATAGCATTCTTGATCCGCTGGCGGTTGACCTTGTTCAACGTCTTGTCGCCAAGATGTTCAACCCACCAGCCCAGACGCTGGGGTACAGACTTGTCTCGTCCCTTGTGTTGTTCAAGGTACTCATGAATAGCTTGTTGAATGGTGGTGCTAGTGAGGGTGACGTTGGTTAAGGCATCTGCCAGCTCGTCAGATACGGTGATCTGAGCCAGGAACTGCTCTGCGTCTTTTTTGCGGGTAAAAACTTTGGATACACGGTTGCCGTTACGCATGAACTGAACGCGATAGGACTTGCCGGTTTTTCGAGTGAGAACTTGGATACTTGCCATTGGTTGAAACCTCTTGCACAGATTTGCACATGAATGAGTGTTATCAACCGCAGAAACTTTGAGCAGGAGCGCTCTTGAGCGCTATAACCTGTTGACCAAACAGGGGAAAATAATGGTGCCCGGGGTCGGACTCGAACCGACACGTATTGCTACGGCGGATTTTGAATCCGCTGCGTCTACCGATTTCGCCACCCGGGCAGCTGCGAGGGATTATACGAATGGCGCTTGGCCATGCAAGGTGTTTTTCTTGCGCCCACCGTTGTTTGCTCATTTATTCAACGCCTTGCCGATGCCAGGCCAGTTACATAGAATGCCCGCATCATATTAATGGAATAATCATCATGGCCAAGCGCAAGACCCCCTCCCCTCTCCAGCCTGCTCCCCGGCATCCGTCTGCCGGTCTGCTGCGCCGTCTCGGCGCCCTGCTCTATGACTATCTGGTGGTGATTGCCCTGCTGATCATCGCCGGCTTCATCGGCATGGGGGTGGCCCACCTGCTGCTGGCCACCGGCATGGCGCACGTCCCCGAGGGCAAGGATGCCGCCTGGCTGCTCACCAGCCCCCTCTACAGCGCCTGGCTGGCCTTCGTCATCTGCGGTTTCTACACCTGGTTCTGGGTCCGCGCCGGCCAGACCATCGGCATGCGGGCCTGGCGCCTGCGCATCCAGAACCTGGACGGCAGCAACATTCGCGTCACCCAGGCCCTGATCCGGCTCGCTACCTCGGCCTTTGGCCTGGGCAACCTGCTGTGTGTGTTCAATCGCGCCCGCCCCCGCGCCTTCCAGGACATCTGGGCCGAGTGCGAGGTGGTGGTGCTTGGCAAGACGGAAAACCTGGAGCAGCTCAATCGCTGATCCCAAGACGGCAACGAAAAAGGGCACCCCGAGGTGCCCTTTTTGTTGACCAGAACTGACGGCTTGCAGCCCAGAACCTTGACGGAAACGGTGCATCGAGAGCAATGGCCGCCTTTTGTCAGCAACCCGCCGTCCTTCAGGCCGCTACTGCTTGCGGCTCAGGATATAGAAGGAGATGCCGCCAAACAGCAGGCTGGGTGCGATGGCCGCGAGGATGGGCGGGACCGCATAGACCAGGCTGACCGGGCCGAACACCCTGTCGCTCACATAGACCGCGAAGCCGGTCATGATCCCCATCAGCATCCGCGCCCCCATGCTCACCGAGCGCAGCGGACCGAAGATGAAGGAGGAGGCGAGCAGTATCATGGCCACCACGGAGAGCGGTGAGAGCAGCTTGCGCCACATCTCCAGCTTGTAGCGTCCGGCATCCTGCTTGTTAGCATCCAGATAACCGATGTAGTCCCGCAGCCCCGAGATGGGCAGGTTCTCGGGATCGATGCTGACCACCCCGAGCTGCTTGGGGGTCAGCTCGGATTGCCAGGCCATCTGGGCATGCTCTTCGTCCTGGATCCGGGTGGGATCGTCAAACCGGGTGATGTGCACCTGCTTCAGCAGCCAGTGGTGATCCTCGAACACCCCCTCCTTCGCCTGCACCACGTCGATCAGGTTGCGGGACGGAGTAAAGCGGTAGAGGGTGATGCCGGTCAGGGCGCCATCGTTGCGCACCCCGTTGATGTTGACGAAGTTGTTGCCATCCCGTGCCCAGACCCCGTAGGCCGAGACCGTGAGCCGCCCTTCCGACATGGCCCCCGCCTTGATGTCATCCGCCATCCGCTTGGCGGCCGGTGCGACGTACTCTCCCATCAGCCCCACCAGCAGCATCAGGGGAATGGCGGTCTTGAGCGCCGCCATGACGATGCTGATCTTGGAGCGTCCCGCCGCCTGCATCACCACCAGCTCGGAGCTGGTCGCGAGCTGGCCCAGACCGATGAGGCCACCGAGCAGGGCCGCCAGGGGGAAGAAGAGCACCGCCTCCTTGGGCATGGAGAGCAGCACGTAGTAGAGGGCGTTGAGCATGTCGTAGTTGCCTTCCCCGACCGCCTTCAACTGCTCCACGTACTTGATGAGCGCGGCGAGCCCGACCAGGGTCAGCTCGCACAGCAGGATCGACATGAAGATGACCCTGCCTATGTATCTATCGAGAATGCCGAACATCAGCAGAGACTCCCAGGTTGCAGCATCACGCTGACTTTCTCTTGAACAATTGCCCTTTGACCCCGTTCCACCAGCTGGTGCCCTGCAGGTTGAGAGGCAACCCTATCAGCAGCAGATAGACCAGGGGCACCAGGAACATCCCGGGCCAGTGGGGCAGACGCCCGCTGTCGATGGCCGACCGGGCGGCGCTGAGCAGCAGGAAATAGGAGAGATAGAGCAGGATGGCCGGCAGCAGCTTGGCGTAACGCCCCTGACGGGGATTGACCCGCGCCATCGGCACCACCAGGAAGGTGAGCACCAGGATGGAGAGGGGCAGCGACAGGCGCCACTGCAGTTCGGCCATCAGCTGGTTGTCCTGGGTGCCGAGCAATGCCAGGGTCGGCTTGGCCGCCGCCTTGCGGTTGGATCGCTCCATCTCCTGCTGGCGGATCACCAGGCTGTATTCACGGAACTCCGAGACCTGGAACTGCTTGCCGGTGAAATGCCCCTCGTAGCGCGAACCATCCTTCAGGGTCAGCCACTGCAAGCCGTTGCTGTCGGCGGTCACCTGCCCCTCGTTGGCCACCACCACTGACGGGGTTGAGCCACCCTCGGCCCGTTGCAGCACGAAGATTTTCTGCAACTCCGACCCCTTGTCGTTCAGATCCTGGATGTAGGCCACCAGGCGCCCCTTGTCGAGCTCCATGAAGCGGCCGGCCTGCAGGAAAGAGATACCGGGATCGGCCTTGAACTCGTCGATCACCTGGTACTCCCGCTCCTTGGCCTGGGGGGCGACCCAGCCGGTGTTGAACGCCGCGACGGCGGCGGTCAGCAAAGCCAGCACCAGGGCGCTGCCCATGATGAAACGGTGACTGAAACCCACCGCGTGCATCACCGTCATCTCGCTTTCCGCGTACAAACGGCCGTGAGCAAACAGAATGGCTAAAAACAGACTGATAGGCAGCATCAACAACGCCATATTCGGCAGGTTGAGCAGCAGGAGGGTGGAGACCAGGCGAGTCGGCACCTCACCATCGGCGGCATCGCCAATGATCTGGATAAATTGCTGGCTGACGAAGATAAGCAGCAGCACGAACAGCACCGCCAGCTGGGTTTTCAGGGTCTCCCTGAACAAATATCGGAAAACGATCACAGTCATTCCCAAGTAAACTTGTGTTTTTAGTCGAATGCCTGAAAAATAGGGCCCTATATTGGATTTTTACCAGTTTGAACTGCGGAGCCTGTGACTGTTCGCTCCGCCTCTGATACCCCAACAAGCACCGCATTATTCAATAAATGGTGCCTTTTGTCTTTAGGATGTAGGAGATTCCATGGAGTTCAGTGTAAAGAGTGGCAGTCCTGAGAAGCAACGCAGTGCCTGCGTCGTGGTCGGCGTTTTTGAGCCCCGCCGCCTCTCTCCGGTTGCCGAACAGCTGGACAAGATCAGCGACGGCTACCTCAGCTCGCTGCTGCGCCGTGGCGACCTGGAAGGGAAACCGGGCCAGATGCTGCTGCTGCATCAAGTACCGGGCGTGCTCAGCGAGCGCGTACTGCTGGTCGGGTGCGGCAAGGAGCGCGAACTCGACGAGCGCCAGTACAAGCAGATCATCAACAAGACCATCACCACCCTGAACGAAACCGGCTCCATGGAAGCGGTCTGCTTCCTGACCGAGCTGCACGTCAAGGGTCGGGATACCTACTGGAAGGTGCGTCAGGCGGTGGAAACCACCAAGGCGGGCCTCTACAGCTTCGATCAGTTCAAGACCAACAAGGCCGAACCGCGCCGTCCGTTGCGCAAGCTGGTCTTCAACGTGCCGACGCGTCGGGAACTGACCATAGGCGAGCGCGCCATCAACCACGGCCTGGCCGTGGCGAAAGGGGTGCGCATCTGCCGCGACGTGGCGAACATGCCGCCCAACGTCTGCAATCCCGCCTACCTCGCCTCCCAGGCCCGCCGTCTGGCGGATGCCTATGACAACATCACCACCAGGGTGGTGGGGGAGCAGGAGATGGCCGAGCTCGGCATGAACTCCTACCTCGCAGTGGCCCGCGGCTCCGAGAACGAAGCCATGATGGCCATCATCGAGTACAAGGGCAACGCCGACGCCAAGCCCATCGTGCTGGTGGGCAAGGGGCTGACCTTCGACTCCGGCGGCATCTCCATCAAGCCGGCAGACGGCATGGACGAGATGAAGTACGACATGGGTGGCGCCGCCTCCGTGCTCGGCACCATGCACGCCCTGGCCCAGTTGCAGCTGCCCATCAACGTCATCGGTGTGCTGGCGGGCTGCGAGAACATGCCGGGGGGCAACGCCTACCGCCCTGGTGACATCCTCACTACCATGTCCGGCCAGACCGTCGAGGTGCTCAACACCGACGCCGAAGGCCGCCTGGTGCTGTGCGATGCCCTCACCTATGTGGACCGCTACGATCCCGAGACCGTGATCGACGTGGCGACCCTGACCGGTGCCTGCATCATCGCCCTGGGCCACCATACTTCTGGCCTCTTGGCGAACCACAATCCCCTGGCCCACGAGCTGCTCAACGCCTCCGAACAGGCCGGCGATCGCGCCTGGCGTCTGCCCCTGTTCGACGAGTATCAGGAGCAGCTGGAAAGCCCGTTCGCGGACATGGCCAACATCGGTGGCCGTCCGGCCGGTACCATCACCGCCGCCGCCTTCCTGTCGCGCTTCACCAAGAAGTACAACTGGGCCCACCTGGATATCGCAGGGACCGCCTGGAAGAGCGGCAAGGAGAAGGGCTCCACCGGCCGTCCTGTGCCCCTGCTGACCCAGTTCCTGCTCAACCGGGCCGGCGTGGCGGACGTCGAAGACAAGGAGTGATCCCCTTCCCCATCGACTCGAAGAGCGATGCGAGAAGGCGTTACCCTGTATCACAAGGAAGAGGCCTGCCTCTTCCTTGTTTCATTGAGAGAATCCGGGAAGTCCGTGCCAGACGCGGCTCCCGAAGACGGCCAATCGCTGTCCGTCACAGCCAAACGGGACCGACCTGATGAGCCAAGTGACCTTTTACCTGATGAGCCAGCCCGATGATGCGGATGCCTCCGCCGTCGAGCGCCTCGCCTGCCAGCTTGCGGCCGATGGCTGGAGCGCAGGCCATCTCTATCTGCTGTGCGAGGACGAGGCCCAGGCCCTGCGTCTGGACGAACTGTTGTGGCAGTTGCCGCCCGATCGCTTCGTGCCGCACCAGTTGCAGGGGGAGAGCGGTCAGGCCCCGGTGGAGATAGGCTATCAGCCGCCACGGCGGCGCTATGCCTGCCTCATCAACCTGGCCCGGCAGACACCTTTGTTTGCAGGACACTTCGCTCAAGTGGTAGATTTTGTCCCCACTGACGAAACGCAAAAGCAGCAAGCCCGCGAGCGCTACAAGCACTATCGCCAGGCGGGCCATACCCTCGAGATGAGGGATCAGCCCGTCCTTGCCGCACCGGATCCGGCGCAGCCCTGACTGTGCCACCCTCGATCCACGACGAATCAACACCAGAATCCATCCATCCAGAATACGGCGAGACCATGGAAAAGACTTTTAATCACAACGCCATCGAACAGGCGCTCTACCAGCACTGGGAAGCCCAGGGTTACTTCAAGCCCCACGGCGACACCAGCAAAGACTCCTTCTGCATCATGATCCCGCCGCCGAACGTCACCGGCAGCCTGCACATGGGCCACGCCTTCCAGCAGACCCTGATGGACACCCTGATCCGCTACAACCGCATGCAGGGCAAGAACACCCTGTGGCAGGCGGGTACCGACCACGCTGGTATCGCCACCCAGATGGTGGTTGAGCGCAAGATCGCCGCCGAAGAGGGCAAGACCCGCCACGATTACGGCCGGGAAGCCTTCATCGACAAGATCTGGCAGTGGAAGGAAGAGTCCGGTGGCACCATCACCCGTCAGATGCGCCGTCTGGGTGACTCCGTGGACTGGGAGCGCGAGCGCTTCACCATGGATGAGGGCCTCTCCGCCGCCGTCCAGGAAGTGTTCGTGCGCCTGTACGAAGACGGCCTGATGTATCGCGGCAAGCGTCTGGTGAACTGGGATCCCAAGCTCAACACCGCCATCTCCGACCTGGAAGTGGAAAACCGCGAGATCAAGGGCCACATGTGGCACCTTCGCTACCCGCTGGCCAACGGTGCCAAGACCGCCGAAGGCCAGGATCACCTGATCGTCGCCACCACCCGTCCGGAAACCATGCTGGGCGATACCGCCGTGGCCGTGAACCCGGAAGACCCCCGCTACAAGGCGCTGATCGGCCAGCACATCCTGCTGCCGCTGGTGAACCGTCTGATCCCCATCGTTGCCGACGAACACGCCGACATGGAGAAGGGCACCGGCTGCGTGAAGATCACCCCGGCCCACGACTTCAACGACAACGAAGTGGGCAAGCGCCACAACCTGCCGATGATCAACATCTTCACCCTGGACGCCCACGTGCGTGCCGAGGCCGAAGTGGTCGATACCAATGGCAACCCGAGCACCGCCTATGACGCCGCCCTGCCGACCGAGTTCGCCGGGATGGAGCGCTTCGCCGCCCGCAAGGCCATCGTCGCCAAGCTGGACGAGCTGGGCCTCCTGGCCGAGATCAAGGATCATGTGCTGCAACAGCCTTACGGCGATCGCGGCGGCGTGCCCATCGAGCCCATGCTGACCGACCAGTGGTACGTGCGCGTGGCCCCCATGGCCAAGACCGCCATCGAGGCGGTGGAAGATGGCCGCATCCAGTTCGTGCCGAAGCAGTACGAAAACATGTACTTCTCCTGGATGCGCGACATTCAGGACTGGTGCGTCTCCCGTCAGCTGTGGTGGGGTCACCGCATCCCGGCCTGGTATGACGATGCCGGCAACGTCTACGTGGGCCGCAACGAAGAGGAAGTGCGCGCCAAGCACAGCATCCCGTCCGTGACCGTGCTGCGTCAGGACGAAGACGTGCTCGACACCTGGTTCAGCTCCGCCCTGTGGACCTTCTCCACCCTGGGCTGGCCGAACAACACCGAGGCGCTCAAGACCTTCCACCCGACCGACGTGTTGATGAGCGGCTTCGACATCATCTTCTTCTGGATTGCCCGGATGATCATGATGACCATGCACTTCATCAAAGACGAAAACGGCCAGCCGCAAGTCCCGTTCAAGACCGTCTACATCACTGGTCTTATCCGTGACGAAGAAGGCCAGAAGATGTCCAAGTCCAAGGGCAACGTGCTGGATCCCCTCGACATGATCGACGGCATCTCGCTGGAAGATCTGCTGGAGAAGCGCACCGGCAACATGATGCAGCCGCAGATGGCCGAGAAGATCGCCAAGCGCACCGCCAAGCAGTTCCCGGAAGGGATCAATGCCCACGGCACCGACGCCCTGCGCTTCACCCTGGCGGCGCTCGCCTCCACCGGTCGTGACATCAACTGGGACATGAAGCGCCTGGATGGCTACAACAACTTCTGCAACAAGCTGTGGAACGCCTCCCGCTATGTGCTGATGAACACCGAAGATCAGGATTGTGGCTTCTCTTCGCAAGGGAATGGTGGCGAGATGCAGTTCAGCCTGGCGGATCGCTGGATCCAGTCCCAGCTGCAAGTGGCCATCCGTGACTTCCGCACCGCCCTCGATACCTACCGCTTCGACATCGCGGCAGGCGTGTTGTACGAATTTATCTGGAACCAGTTCTGTGACTGGTATCTGGAGCTGACCAAGCCGGTACTGACCAAGGGCTCCGAGGCCGAGCAGCGCGCTGCCCGCCACACCCTCGTCAGCGTCCTCGAGAACCTGTTGCGCCTGGCACACCCGATCATCCCGTTCATCACCGAGACCATCTGGAAATCGGTCGCCCCGCTGGCTGGCGTACACGCCGACACCATCATGATTCAGGCTTTCCCGGAGTTCGACGCCGCCAAGGTGGACGACGCCGCGATGGCGGATCAGGAGTGGGTGAAGGAGTTCATCGTCAGCATCCGCAACATCCGCGCCGAGATGAACGTGGCCCCGAGCGTGCCCCTCAACGTGCTGCTCCAGTGCGATGCCAAGGATGCCCAGCGCGCCGCTGACAACGAGGCCTTCCTCAAGTCGCTGGCCCGTCTGGAATCCATCCGCGTACTGGCGGCCGGTGAAACCGCCCCGCTGTCGGTGAAGAAGCTGATCGGTGCCACCGAGCTGATGATCCCGATGGCCGGTCTCATCGACAAGGAAGCCGAGCTGGCCCGTCTGGCCAAAGAGGTGGCCCGTCTGGTGGGCGAGTGCGGCCGCATCGAAGGCAAGCTCGGCAACGAAGCCTTCGTCGCCAAGGCGCCGGAAGCAGTCATCATCAAGGAGCGCGAGAAGCTGGAAGATTACCGTCTCCAGCTGACCAAGCTGGAAGCCCAGCAGGCCGAGATCGCCGCGCTCTAAGCCACAGCGCAACATGACAAGCCCCCGTTTATCGGGCAATGCTGTTCACTTAAGAGAATTTGAGTTCCAGTCCACGTAGTATCAGGACAAAAAATCGAGGGAGGCATGATGCCTCCCTCTTTCTATTGC
>NZ_JBFODJ010000027.1:0-1704 GCF_040908265.1 Aeromonas sp. R5-1 | reverse complement strand
CAGACCGACTCCATCGGCAGCATCCTCGACACCATCCGCAGCATCTCGGAGCAGACCAACCTGCTGGCCCTCAACGCCGCCATCGAGGCCGCCCGTGCCGGCGAGCAGGGCCGTGGCTTCGCCGTGGTGGCCGACGAGGTGCGCAACCTCGCCAGCCGCTCCGCCGCCTCCACCGCCGAGATCCAGGGCATGATCAACAGCCTCCAGGAGCAGAGCGCCCGCGCCGTCAGTGCCATGGCCCAGGGACGCAACCAGAGCCTGCGGGTGGTGACCCAGGCCGACGAGGCCAACGGCGCCCTCGACCAGATCACCGGGCACATCACCCAGATCAGCGACATGAACATCCAGGTCGCCACCGCCACCGAAGAGCAGTCCAGCGTGGTCGGGGAGATCAACCGCAACGTGGAGGACATCAACCAGCTCACCATGGAGACCGCTGATATCGCCCACCAGTTGACCGAGTCCAGCCGCAGCCTGCAACAGCTCTCCGGCGAGCTCGACAAGCTGGTCGGCAACTTCCGGTTATAAGATGAAAGGGCGCTGCGGCGCCCTTTTTTCACCGGGTCGACAGGGAATACCGACCCCCATGACGGCGAACCGTCATGACAAGCCGCTACAGTAGCGACACAGCAACACACCAAGGAGTCAACATGCTGGCAGGCAACCTCACCATCAAAACCCAACTGATCCTGGCCGTCACCGTACCCTGTCTCGCCCTGCTGCTGGTTGGCGCCGCCAGTCTGCGCAGCATGGACAACATCAGGCAGCAGGCCGAAGAGCTGTTCCAGAATACCGCCACCCCCATGCGGGCCATGGCGGAAGTGGCCTCCCGCATCCCGCGCATGCGCGTCGGCATCGACATGATGCTATTGCAGGACACCTCCCTGCGCGACGAAAAGGGGGTGCTGACCCGGGTCAAGGAGACCCGCGAGGAAGACATTCCCGAGATGCGCCAGGCCATGGAGCAGGCCGTCAAGGCCCAGGTCGATCCGGACGCCCGGGCCAAGGCCCAGACCCTGCTCGATCAATTCACCCGAGTGGAGCGGGAGGAGCTGACCCCCATGTTGCAGGCGCTCTCTGACAACAAGATGGACGAGGCACGCGCCATCTACCGGGATCGCTACAGCCAGAGCTACGGGGTCATGCGCAAGGGCGCCAATGAGCTGCTCGACGGGTTGATAGGTCAGGCCCAGCATCGCAACGATCTGAGCGAAAACAGCTATGACAGCGGTCGTACCCAGATGATCGCCATCATCGTCATCGCCATCGCCATCTCGCTGCTCGTCTCGACCCTCATCCTCATCGGGCTGCGCCGCCGGGTCTCCTTCCTGCAATCCCATATTGGCGAGGTGGCCCGCCACCTCGCCCTCGACAGCCGCGCCAGTCTTACCGGCAAGGACGAGCTGGCCGAGATTGCCCACAGCTTCAACCAGTTCGTGACCCGGATCCACGGGGCCATCGTGCAGGTGGCGAGCAACTCCCGCCAGGTAGCCGCCACCGCCAACGAGGTGGCCGCCAAGGCCCAGCTCACCCAGCACAACTGCACCGCCCAGCGGGATCGCACCGTCCAGGTCGCCACCGCCATCCACGAGATGGGGGCCACCGTCACCGAGATCGCCGGCAATGCATCCCTGGCAGCCGACGTCGCCAAGCAGGCCAACGAGCAGGCCGATGCGGGGGCCCAGGTCGTCGCCCAGGCCCGTC
>NZ_JBFODJ010000026.1:0-34786 GCF_040908265.1 Aeromonas sp. R5-1 | reverse complement strand
TGGCGGTGAGGGAGGGATTCGAACCCTCGATACGTTGCCGTATACACACTTTCCAGGCGTGCTCCTTCAGCCACTCGGACACCTCACCAAATTTTTACTGCTTGAAGTGGCTTTCGGAGCACGCTGCGCGTGCATCTTGCCGACTTCGTCGGTGGGCAGCCTCTCGGATACCTCACCAAATTCTGGTCTGTGATTTAACGTGTTCAGCCAACACGTGCACTCTGCGCCGTTGCGCTGGAACGGGGCGTAATTTAGGGGAAAGGGCTGCCTGGGTCAACCACTTTTCCCCTTATTTTTCATAATCTTTATCGAGTGCCTATCCCTTGAACAGAATGCCGGTTTTTTAAGCCCGTTCAGGGCTTGTCGAGAATGATCAGGCTGTCAGGCAACTCGTTCTGATCCCGGGTGGCGGGGAAGGCGTCGGTCAGAATGGCGCTGGTGCGCTCCACGCACTCCAGGAACCCCTGCTCGACCTCCTTGTTGCGTACCCGAACCACGAAGTCGTCGATGATCTGCTGCCACTGGGTGTTGTCGATGTGCTGGGCGATCCCGTCGTCTACCAGGATCTCCACATAGTGCTCCGCTACCGAGACGAAGATGAGCACCCCGAGCCGGTCCCGGGTGCGGTGAAGTCCCTGCTCGACAAACTGCAGGCGGGCCATCAGGGCGGCCCGGTGACGGCGTACCTTGTTGGGAATGAGTCGCATCTTGATGGGCGTCCAGTGGAACAGCAGGCTCAGCAGCAACCAGACCGACCACTGCACCAGCAGGATCTCGTACCAGCCAAGCCAGAAGCCGAGCTGGAAGACCAGCAGGGGGGTGAGCATGGCCAGCAGGGCGGCCCACAGGGTCGGGATATAGCGATAGCCATCGCTGGCCGGGGCCAGCACGGTGACCAGTTCGGCATCCGTGGCCTGCTCGGCCTGTCGAACCCTGGCCTGCAAGGTGTGGAAAAACTGTTTCGAAATCATCTTGTTGTCTCTTTTTCCCTGATTACCAACCGCCAGATGCACCGCCGCCGCCAAAGCTGCCGCCGCCACCACTGAAACCGCCACCACCACCGCCAGTGCGGCCGCCAAAGGAGCCGGCACCGAATCCACCGGCCATGTAGGCGGCCTGGCGACGTCCTCCCGGCCCACCGCCGCCGCCGCGCAGATTGTGCAGCACGATCATCGCAATCACCACCAGGATGAAGAGCCAGGGACCTCCCTGCTTGTCGGCCTTGCTGGTGTTGTCCACGGGCTGATACTCCCCGGCCAGGGCCTGCATGATGCCCTGGCTGCCGGCGAGGATGCCGGCCACCATGTCACCGCGCTTGAAGGCGGGCAGGATCCGGGTCTGGATGATATTGGCGGCGATGGCGTCGGGCAGGGCACCTTCCAGGCCATAACCCACCTCGATGCGCACCTTGCGCTCGTCCTGGGCGATGATCAGCAGCACGCCGTTGTTCTTGCCTTTTTGGCCGATGCCCCAGTGGCGACCGAGCTGGTAGCCGTACTCTTCGATGGTATCCCCCGCCAGCGTGTCGATGGAGACCACCACCAGCTGGACGCCGCTGCGCTTCTCGAAGACGGCCAGTTGCTGTGCGAGTTGGTGGGCCTGCTTGCGGGACATCAGATTGGCCTCGTCCACCACCCGCCCGGTCAGGGCCGGGAAATCGGGGGCGGCATGCAGTGCCGTGGCACAGAGCAGCAGACAGAGCGCCAGCCAGTGTCTCATCACGTTCATTGGAAGCTGACCTTGGGCGCCTCATCGGCACCGGGTTTGGCGCTGAAGGTGGGTTTGGCTTCCAGATCGGAGTAAAGCAGCTTGGACCAGATGACCCCGGGGAAGGTACGGATCTCGGTATTGAACTGGCGTACTGCCTCGATGTAATCCCGTCTGGCCACCGCGATGCGATTCTCGGTGCCTTCCAGCTGGGCCTGCAGGGTCAGGAACTGCTGATCGGCCTTCAGATCCGGGTAGCGCTCGACCACTACCATCAGCCGGGAGAGGGCGCTGGAGAGCTGCTCCTGAGCCGCCTCGAACGCCTTGAGCTGGGAGGGGTCACTCACCTGCACGCTGCCGACTCGGGCACGGGCATCGGTGACCGCCTTGAGGGTCTCCTGCTCGTGGCTGGCGTACCCCTTGACGGTGGCCACCAGGTTGGGAATGAGATCGGCCCTGCGCTGGTACTGGTTCTCGACCTGTCCCCAGCTCGCCTTGACCTGCTCATCCAGGGTCGGAATGGTGTTCATGCCGCAGCCGGTCAAACCCAGCAGCAGGGTCAGGGTCAGCAGGGCACGGGTACCACGCTGCCAGAGTGAAGTGGCCATCTTGTTGTTCTCCATTGATATTTCTCTCGGAAATAGGTTCACCATAACAGCTTGTGGTCAGCCCTCACAACGCCTGGGTAACAGGGGGGCGCGGTAGCTCATCGACACCTTGGGCAGCTGGGGTTTGTCCTTGAGCCAGGAGGCCAGCTCCTCCCCACAGCCATTGCCAGGAGGAATGGGAGCCTGGGACTGGCAGTCCGGACTGTTTGCCGGGCAGCGCAGGCGCACGTGAAAGTGGCTGAAGTGGCCGACCCAGGGGCGCAGCTTGGCGACCCAGGCTTCACCGGGTGCCTGTTTGCACACCTCGGCCTTGATGACGGGGTTGACGAAGATGCGCGCCACCTCGGGGCGATCGGCCGCAAGGCGCAGCAGATTGAGCTGCCTTGGGCTGAATCGGCCGGGCAGCATCCGGTAGCTGGGTTCGTCGATCAGCGCCCACTCCCTGGGGGCATCCTGCTCCCAGCTGCTGATGGGTCTGTCAGCCATCCTGAACCAGATGTCGGCATCCAGGCCGGTCTGGTGGCTGCGATGACCTGAGGTAAAGGGCCCCCCGTGCATCATGGCGAGGTCGGCGATATAGAGATCCGGCATGCCGGCCAGTCTGGTCTGGTTGGCCAGATGCTGCAGGTAATGGATGAGGTCGGGGTGACCGTAATAGCGCAGCCGTTTGGTGCGGATCACCTGATAACCAGGGCCTTCGAGGGGCAGGGCCACGGCATTTTTCAGGCAGCCGGCGGAGTAGCCGCCGATGGCCTCGGCATAGAGTGTGCTCGCGGACAAGAGCAGGGCGGTGGCGAACATGGGACTCCCGGGATGGCGCCCAGTGCGGGCTCAGACAGCCCCAAGCATACCAAGAGTGGCGGCTGGCCGTCATCCGTGTCGCGGTGGCGGTTGCATCGCGGCGCGTCGCTCGCGCACAATGCGCGGCAACGCAGCGACGGCAAGGCCGTTCGCATCACAGAAGGAGAAGAGAAGATGAGAGTCAGTGAGCTGGCAGCGCAAGAGAACGTGCGCTGGCTGATGCCCCCGGCCCGGCGGTTTTACGGGGTCATGATCTGCCTGTTGCTGGCGAGTCTCGCCACTGTGGTGGCCGCCCTCTGGCTGGGATATCCCGACATGGGCCTGCTGCCCTGGGTCGGGGTGGTCTTTGGCGGTATCGTGCTGGTGATGATGGTGTTGCCGCGCAACTGGCAGCGCTGGCGTCTGGCGGAGCTTGCCTGGGATGAACGTCATCTTTATCTGCTCAATGGCGGCGAAGACCGGGCCTTGGCGCTGCCCAGGGCTGTGCTGGTGGGCATGGAGCGGGATCGAAAGGTGGGACACGATGGCCAGTGGCTCGATTTCAGCCTGGATCTCGGGCTGGATGAGGTGACCCTGGCGACGGCCACCAGCCTGCTCGGGTTGTCCCGGGAAGGGACTCACGAAGTGGCCTCCGGGGTCTATCGATTCGGGTTCAAACGTGCCTGGCATGGGCGTCGTGCCCTCGGCACATTGCTGGCCGAGCTGCACCCGGCCTGACTATTTTCTCGACAATTCATCCCAATGCTCAGATACTGCCTCTGATTCGATTTGATCTTTCCTGCTCCGATAGCCCAAGAGATCAAGGACTTGGGATACGAAGCTGGAAGTGCCATGGCATGATGCCGTGGCTGGTCCGGCAGGGGGGTTGTGCCCTTACTCCCAGGTCGGTGGATGCATAGATAAGGCACCTTGAATCGAGAGTGGATGGCATGAAGATTTACGTAGGTAATCTGTCGTACCGGATGACGGCCGACGAACTGACAACCGTGTTCAGCCAATTTGGGCAGGTAGACAAGGTCGATATCATCATCGACCGCGATACCGGTCAGTCCAAGGGGTTTGGTTTCATTGAAATGCCGGTCAATGGTGAGGCCGAGAAGGCCATCGCCGAGTTGCACGGCACCGAGGTCGGCGGCCGCACCATCACGGTCAATCAGGCCAAACCGAAGACGGATGCACCCCGTGGTCGCCCCCAGCGCCATCGTTGAATCGTCTCGATAACGGAAAACGGCATGGAATCCTCCATGCCGTTTTTGTTTTCAGGGTCTGATGCAGACTCAGGGAACGTCGTAACCCAGAGCGGCCTTGCGGATGCGGAACCACTGCTGGCGAGTGAGCTCAATGGACTCGGCTGCCACGGCGGCGGCGATCCGCTCCCGTTTGCCGGAGCCGATGAGGGGCAGCGGCTGACTCGGCAGCATCATCACCCAGGCGTAGACCACCTGCTCCAGACAGTTGGCGCCCACCTCCTGGCGGATCAGCTCGAGTTCCGTCCGCAGCGGGGCATATTCGGGGGCATGGAACAGCCGCCCGCCGCCAAGGCAGGACCAGGCCATGGGCTTGATGCGCAGTTGCTGGCATTGATCCAGGGCACCATCCAGCGTCCCCTCCTGATGGAGCGGGGAGATCTCCAGCTGGTTGGTGACCAGGGGGAAGGGCAGGCGGGATTGCAGCAGGGCGAACTGGTGGGGCGTGAAGTTGGAGACCCCGGCGTGCTTGATCTTGCCTGCCTGCTTGAGGGTGACGAAGGCGTCGGCCACCTCGTCGGCGTCCATCAGGGGGTCGGGGCGATGGATCAGCAACAGATCCAGATGATCGGTGCCTAGCTTTTGCAAGGAGGCTTCGGCACTGGCAACGATGTGTCCCTTGCCGGTGTTGTAGTGATTCAGGGCGTGGGCCGGATTGGCGGTGAGGGCGATGCCGCACTTGCTGACGATCTCCATGCGATCGCGCAGGGAGGGCTCCAGGCGCAGGGCATGGCCGAAGGCCTCCTCGCACTGGTAGCCACCGTAGATGTCGGCGTGATCGATGGTGGTGACCCCGAGATCAAGGTGATATTTCATCAGGTCCAGCAGGGCGGCGGGGGAGAGCTGCCACTCCATCAGGCGCCAGTAGCCCATGATGAGGCGGGAGAAGGTGGGGCCTTGCTCGTGCAGGGCCAGACGGGATACGGACATGGTGACTCCTCTGGAGATAACAATGCGAAAAGAAAGGGGCAAAATCATGTGCCAGCATCTTGGTCTCTTCCGGCGGACAAGGCAATAATGCCCCCTTCGCGAATTCGAACTATGGTTCTGACTCCGACGGGTCAAGATCCCGGTGTCAGTGAGAGGAGAAGGGGTGATGGAAGGATTTGCCGCCAGGCTGCAAAGCCTGATCGGGGAGGGGAGCGTGAGCGCTTTTGCCCGCAAGGTGGGGTTGAGTGAAGCCCTGATCCGCAAGTATCTGAAAGGGGCCGAGCCCGGCCTTGGCAAGGCGAACCAGATTGCCATGGGGGCCAACTGCTCGCTGGAGTGGCTCGCCACCGGTTGCGGGTATCTCTATCGTCAGGCCGAGGTGGTGGACAGGGACGCGCTGGCGGCGGCGGGGGCGCTGGTGCAGGAGACCCGTCCGGGAAAACCCATGCCGGACGAGGAGCAACTGGTGACCCTGCTCGCCTATTACCAGTTCCTGCGCAGCCACAAGCAGGTGGACGGTTTTCTGGACCTGGCCCGGGCGCGGGAGTTTGGGCGCCATCTGGCCGAGGCCTGAGCCTGACGGGTGCCCCCGGCAGTCCGCCATTCTTCTGATACCCTCTAAGCAGTGATCAAATCCAAGGACACGCAGATGAGCTATCTGATCCTGGGCAGTGGCGGGTTGGGCAGTGCGCTGGCACGGGCGCTGGCCAGACGGGGCGAAGAGTGGTTGCTGGCGGGCAGGCAACTGCCCAGGGGGCTGGATCCCGCCTGCTATTTTCCGCTGCAGGAGGTGGACCCGCTCTCCTTTGAGGCCCTCTTTACCCTCTATGACAGCACCACCCTGCCGACGGTGGTGATCAACACCATAGGCCTGCTCCATGATCTTGCCCACATGCCGGAGCGGCGGGTGGAGGAGGTGACCCCCCAATGGCTCGAAGAGAGTCTGCTGGCCAATGCCTGGCCCCACCTGGCCCTTGGTGCCAACCTCAGCCGGCGCATGATGCCCCAGAGCACGCTCTGGCTCTGCACCCTCTCGGATCGGGCGGGATGCCTGGAGGAGGGGGGCCAGGAGGCCATGTGCCACTACAGCTACCGCATGAGCAAGGCCGCCCTCAACATGGGATCCCGGATCCTGGCGGGTGAGTGGGCCGGACGTTTTCCCGGCGCCGGTGTCATCACCGTGCATCCCGGCCTCATGAATACCCCCATGCAGCAACCTTTTCTTCAGGAGACGGATCCCGCTTTGCTGCAGGACCCCGCCGAGGTCGCCGTCCGCCTGCTGGATCTGATGGCCACACTGACGCCGGCGCACTCGGGCCGTTTCGTGGATCTGCAGGGTCAGTCGCTGCCCTGGTGAGCCGCCGGGCTCACATTCCCGCTTGCCGTTTCTTGCCAGCCGGGTGTCGGCTGGTTAATGTCATCGTCCTGCATCAGGAGGATGACATGCGCTATATCGATTTACGAAGTGATACCGTGACCCAACCCACGGAAGCCATGCGCCAGAGCATGCTGCATGCCGAGGTGGGAGACGATGTCTATGGGGAAGATCCCAGCATCAATGCGCTGGAGCGCCGCGGCGCCGAACTGCTTGGCAAGGAGGCGGCCCTGTTCGTGCCCTCCGGCACCATGTCCAACCTGCTGGCCATGATGAGTCACTGTCAGCGTGGGGAAGGGGCCGTGCTGGGGGCGGCCTCCCACATCTATCGCTACGAGGCCCAGGGCTCTGCCGTGCTGGGCTCGGTGGCCCTGCAATCCGTCCCCATGCAGGCGGACGGCACCCTGGCCATCGAGGATGTGCGGGGGGCCATCGCTCCCGATGATCCCCATTTCGTCCAGACGCGCCTCGTCTGCCTGGAAAATACCCATAACGGCAAGGTGCTGCCATTGACCTACCTGCGCGCCATGCGCGAATTCGTCGACGAGAAGGGGCTGAAGCTGCACCTGGACGGGGCTCGCCTCTTCAATGCGGTGGTGGCAAGCGGGGAGCCGGTGGCCGCCATCGCGGCGCATTTTGACAGCATCTCTGTCTGCCTCTCCAAGGGACTGGGGGCACCGGTGGGTTCCCTGCTGGTGGGATCGGCTGCGTTCATCGCCCACGCCAGACGGCTGCGCAAGATGCTGGGGGGCGGCATGCGCCAGGGAGGGATCCTGGCCCAGGCCGCCCTGTTCGCGCTGGATCAGCACGTTGCCCGGCTGGCGGATGATCATCGCCGCGCCAGGCGTCTGGCAGAGGGGCTGGCCGCCTTGCCAGGCATCACACTCAACATGGGGGAGGTGCAGACCAACATGGTATTCCTGCGCCTGACCCAGGGGGATCCCGCCACCTTGCTGGGTTTCATGAAGGAGCGCGGTATTCTCTTCTCCGGCTACGGGGAGCTCAGGCTGGTGACCCACCTGCAGATCACCGACGATGACATCGACGAGGTGATCGACGCCTTCACCGAGTACCTGAGTGGCTGACGCCATTCCCCATCGCAACAACAAGGGCGCCATCGGGCGCCCTTGTTGTCATGGCAGGGTCGGTCATCCCTGGCGCTGGCCGGTGATCAGCATGGCCTCGTCGGTGGCGTCATAGATCATGATGGCCAGGTGGGTGACCTCTCCGGCGAAGTCGGCCAGCGGCACCAGGGTCAGGTTCTGGTACATGTAGGGGGCCGATCCCGTGATGGGGCGGTAGTTGGAGAAGCGCAACAGGTAGGGGCGCTGTTCCCAGGTGCTGAAGGCACGGTTGTTGAGCTTGAACACCATGTTGGCCTTGCGCTCGAACCAGACCTTGTCCACATCGGGGAAGAGCGAGAACAGCCCTTGATCGCGCACTTCGCCTGCCAGCCGGCCGCTGTGACTCTCCATGAAGCCGTTCCACACCTGGATCCGGTACTCCCTGTCGAGCACGACCAGCCCCACGTCCAGATTCTGGACGATGTTCATCAGCCAATGAAATTCCCGAATGTCCATGGTCACTCCTGGTGGTTGCTGCCGCGGGGCGGTCAGAGCATGTGCATGATCTTGTTGTTCATGGTGGCGATGGAATCTTCGGTAAACAGCAGCAAGAGATCGCACTGCACCGCATAGCCCTGCACCCGATAGTTGATCTCGATGGCCAGAGTGCGGCGCCAGCGGCTCTGGTTGGTCCGAATGAGATCCTGAATGGGCCTGTGCTGGCCCAGCACCACGGGGTGACCCTGGCTAAAAGGGGTGTCGAGCTGGTTGGCGTAGCCGCGCAGGAAGGCGCCGATCAGCACGTTGGCGGTGTCCATCAGCAGTTCCAGCTCGGCGCCGTGATCCAGCTCCCCCTGATGGTTCATCAGGCGGGCCAGGTCCTGGAAGCTGGCATCGTGGAACAGCAGCAGGGCCTCCCCGGCGATCCCGGCCCCGATGAAGCCCTGACAGACCGCGGAGAGCGTCTCCGACTCGGCGGCGGCCGAGAGCGCCATGTGCAGCTCGGAGACCTCCAGCACGTTGACGTTGGGGATGGGGAGCAGCACGAAGGCGCCGAGCAGGCGAGCCAGCAGATCCGCCCCCTGGCCCATGGCGACGTTGGCCAGCTCCTGATAGACATCCCGCAGCTCGGGGGTGAACTGGATGCTGCTCTGGGCAGCCTGGTGGCTGGCGACGGGCTGGGGCTGGATGGCCGTCACCTGGGTGGTCGATTGCCACAGACCGTGGCGCTTGAGCAGGGCAAGGAGGGTGTCCGGGGAGGCCGGCTTCTTGATGAAATCGAGGGCGCCAAGGGCCATGACACGCTCATGGGCTTCCGGCTGGATGTCGCCGGAGACCACGATCACCTTGCTGCGCACCCCCTCTCGCTTGAGGGTCTCGAGAACCCCATATCCGTCCATCTCCGGCATGGTGAGATCGAGAAAGATCAGGTCCCCGTGCCCCATCAGGATCTGCTCGACCCCTTCCAGTCCGTCCGCGGCCTGGTGCAAGGTGACATCCCAATCGGCGGGCAGGGCGCGCACCAGCTGTTTGCGCGCGAACCCGGAGTCATCACATATCAATACATTCATAGTGTTAGCCGACCTGTGCAACGAGGATTGCGCTAAGTGTGGGTCATCAGCCGTCAGATGCAACGGGCAGCGGTTGCGCCGGTGAAAATTGATCGTTCTGCTGACGGGTGCGATAGCGCTCGGAGTGCTTCTCGACGAAATCGGCGAACATCTTAACACGCAACGGGGTGAACCGGGGCTGGCAATGGAGCATGTAGAAGGGACGTTTTCCCGACTGCCAGTCAGGCAGGACGGGGACGAGCTGACCATCTTGCAGGAAGGGGTGCACATAGTGCTGCGGGGCGTTGACGATGCCGAGGTGGCGCTGGGCTGCCCGCACGGCGGCCTGGGTCTGGTCGATGCAAAGGCGGGGTGTGCGCTTGATGCAGACCGTCTGTTCGTCCCGCCCGTTCAGTTGCCAGTGCTGGTGAGGCCAGCAGTAGATGAGATCGTGTTCTTCCAGCTGGGTCGGGTGGGAGGGCACACCCATCTTCTCCAGATAGAGGGGGGAGGCGAACAGACCGTACTGGATGTGACCCAGACAGAGGGCGTTGGGCAGGGTCTGGGGAAGCTCGCCGTTGAAAAAGACCAGGTCCCTGTCCTGATCCGCCTGGAGGGCATGATCGTTGGACTGGCGGATGTCGAACTGTACCCCGGGATAGCGCAGGCCGAAGTCCACCAGCATGTCGACCAGGATGGTGTTGGAGAGGGCGATGGGGGCCGCGAGGCGGATGAGGCCGCTGATGTCCGTCTCCTCACCCCGAATTTCGCCGGTGGCCTGCTCTATTTCCGCAAGGGGGGTACAGAGGCGCTCGTAATAGCGCAGCCCTTCGTCGGTGAGACGCAGCTTGCGGGTGGATCTGTGCAGCAGGCTGCATCCGAGCTGCTCTTCCAGTTGGGAGATACGTCGACTGATGGTGCCGGTCGGCATGCCCAGCGCAGCGGCGGCGTGGGAGAAACCGCCCTCTTGCACCACCTTGACGAACAGATAGAACTCTTCGATGTACTTCATAAGCGGTTTTAGGGGGTGTTCTGGCTGTAACAAGCCAGTGACCTTATGAAGAGTCACCGGGCTTGGCAAGCGCAATCCGGCGTTTAATTGATCTGGATTAGATTCGACTCGCGCTGGTATTGCTGGAGCAGATGGACGAAATCTTCCGGGGATCTGTCGAGGCTGTTGTCCGGCACCAGCAGATCGTACCCCAACAGATCACGCAGCCGTGCCATGCGGTTGCCGAGCATGGCGATCACCCCCTCATAGCGCTGGCCGGAGGGTGAGCAGAAGCGGCTCTCCTCCAGCAGTCCCTCTCCCAGGAGCCCACTGCCGCACCCTCCGGTCGGGCAGTCGGAGCGCTCGCTTCGCATGGCCTGCATCAGCACGGCGCGCTGCTCGGTCAGCAGACGGACGGCGAGCCGGGGTGTGATCAGCGTCAAAAAAGCGTCGTAATCCTTTATTTTCAAGCCGATGTAGGGCAGCTCCACCAGATCCCACCCCAAATGGATACGTGGTTGGTCAATTCGCTGAATATTTCTCCATTTCAGGATCCAGCCGCCGTACTTGTGATGGTATTGCAGGCAGTCCTGACACAAAGAGAGACTAAAATGAGGCTCACCCAGTTTCCAAACCCCGACAAGAATTGTCATCAGACCCGCCAGGAGGAGGGAAATGGCGGGGATTAGTAGTTGTTCACGAAGAAAAAAAAGTATAAAAATCATAGCAATGGTTATCACCATGCCCAACAATACCAGTGTGAGTCCATTTCTTCGTACCATGGGGATCACATGTAGCGTTTTCATATGATTTCGGCCTTTTTTCATCCGTTTGTTATCCGATTATGGGCCGGAACGGATTTTGTACCAGCGTGAATACTCCTGTCAGGGGGCGCAAGCGGCTGGTTCGACCATGAGCTTTCAGCATGAATCATCACTCAACATGAATACGCTAGACGAACGCCTGCTCACCGTGATGGATGTCCTCCACACGCCGGTCTGGGTCTATGACATCCAGCGTCATCATATTTACTGGGCCAACGATGCTGCCCTCGGGCTCTGGGAGGCGAGCTCCCTGGCCGAGCTGAAGTCCCGGGATTTCTCCGCCGACATGGCCGCCGCCATCGATCTGCTGCTGCAGCGCTATCTCGGCGATTTCCAGCAGGAGCGCAGTTACAACGAGTGGTGGACCCTCTCGCCCAAGGGGGTCAAGAAGCAGGTCTATCTGCGTCTTTCCGGGATCCAGCTTGCCGGAAGGCAGATGATGATGGCGGAAGCGGTCATCGATGCCGACACCCTCTATCAGGAGTCCTCCCTCGCCACCGGCGACACCCTGGCCTGTCTCTTTGACAACGAGGGGCGCCTCGAGAGCGGCAACCATCACTTCGACATGTGCTTTGGCACCGGCATTCTGACGCTGCCCCAGATCTTCTCCGGTGCGGACGAGGCCTTCTATCGTCGCCTCTCCCGTCTGGACGAAGTAGTGGCCGAAGGGGAGTGCCGCACCCAGAAGGGGATGCGCTGGTTCCAGTACCAGTTTCGCCATATCCAGCAGGGGGCACGGATCCTGCTGACCATGCGGGACATCACGGATCGCAAGCTCGAAGAGCTGGAGCATCGCCACCTGGCCTGGCACGACTCCCTCACCGGGCTGCTCAACCGCTACGGCCTGATGAAATCCCTGGAAGCCTATTGCGGCCTCGGGGGGCGCTTTGCCCTGGTGTTCATGGATCTGGACAACTTCAAGCTGGTCAATGACAACTACGGCCACAAGGCAGGGGATCGCCTGCTGGAGCGGGTCGCCGGACGGCTCAAGCAGATCTGCCCGCGGGACGTGGAGCTGGCGCGCCTTGGCGGGGACGAGTTCACCGCCCTGGTGCCCCTCAACCAGGCGAGCGATCGGGCCCAGGAGGTGGCGGATCTCATGCTCTCCCAGATGAGCAAGCCACTGCAGCTGAGCGGTGTCCCCGAGGTCACCATCGGCGGCAGCATCGGCATCGCCATCTACCCGGACGACGCGGATGACGGCGACAACCTCATCACCCGTGCCGACATGGCCATGTACCAGGCCAAGCAGATGGGGCGGCTTCGCTGGCAGCGCTTCACCCCCAGCATGCAGCAAAGCCTGCACCGCAAGCTGACCCTGAAGCAGTTCCTGGCCAAGGCCGTCGGGCGGGGGGAGCTCAGCCTGCGCTATCAGCCCCAGGTGGATGTGGCGCAAGGTCGGGTCATCGGTTTCGAGGCCCTGGTACGCTGGTACAATCCCGTGCTTGGCCATGTGTCGCCGGCGGAGTTCATTCCGCTGGCCGAAGAGATGGGGCTCATCCGGGAAATCGGAAGCTGGGTGCTTTCCACCGCATTGGCCCAGATGGGGGAGTGGCAGCGACAGGACGGGGTGAGGGTGCCGGTGTCGGTCAATCTCTCGGGCTTCCAGCTCTCTGCCAGTTTGCCGGAGCTGGTGGCCCAACTGCTCGAGGTATTCTCGGTGGAGGCGGCGCTGCTGACCCTGGAGCTGACCGAGACGGTGCTGATGCTCGACATGAAGGGGTGCATCGAGATCCTCGACGCCCTGAGCGAGCAGGGGATCAAGATCGCCATCGACGACTTCGGGACGGGCTACTCCTCCCTGGCCTACCTCAACCGGTTGCCCATCGACACCATCAAGCTGGACCGCTCCTTCGTGGTGGGGCTCAACCTGCCGGTGATCCGGGCGACGGTGGCCATGGCCACCAGTCTGGGGCTCGGGATCCTGGCGGAAGGGGTGGAGGAGGAGCACGAGCTCGCGGCCCTGCAGACCCAGGGTTGCCACGTCTTCCAGGGATTTCTGTTCAGCCGTCCCATGACCCCGGAAGAGGTGGCGGCAGCGGGGTTCGCAGTACAGTGCCGGCTGGGCCGCTATCCCCTCGCAAACCATTGAGCAAGTTGTCGATAAATGTGCGGCATCTCCCATTTATGAAGTGTGAGATGCCAAATTAAACATAATTAATCGAATTTTTGTCTCATATCATGGGATCCATTAGACGTTATCGCTAGTATGCGCGCTCATTCCTTGGTAATGGAGTATCACCATAATGAGTCAAGCTGCAGTGAACGAGCGTCCGGCCCCTCCCAACGGCTGGTTGAACCGCTTTCTGAACGGGGTGGAGAAGGCGGGCAACAAGCTGCCGGATCCCGCCATGCTCTTCCTCTATGCCTTGCTGATCGTCTGGGTCGGCTCCTGGATAGGCTCCCAGTTCTCCTTCGATCTGGTCAATCCCCGCACCGGAGAGGCCGTGGTCATCAACAACCTCTTGACCGGGGCAGGGCTGGCGGACTTTCTCGCCAGCATGGTCACCACGTTCACCGGGTTTGCTCCCCTTGGCATCGTGCTGGTGGCCATGCTGGGGGTCGGGGTGGCTGAACAGTCCGGTTTCATCAACACCGGGCTCAAGAAGCTGCTCAAGGTGACGCCGGCGCGCTTTCTGACCCCCATGCTGATCCTAGTGGCCATCGTCAGCCATACCGCCGCCGATGCGGGCTATGTGCTGGTGATCCCCATTGGCGGCATCATCTTCCATGCAGCGGGTCGCCACCCGCTGGCGGGGATTGCCGCAGCCTTTGCCGGGGTTTCCGGCGGGTTTGCCGCCAACTTCCTGCCCTCCGGCGGGGATGCGCTGCTTCAGGGTTTCACCCAGTCTGCAGCCCAGTTGTTCGACCCTGACTACATGGTCAACACCCTGTGCAACATCATGTTCACCGGCGCCTCTTCCTTGCTGATCATCTGCGTGGGCTGGTTTGTCACCGAGAAGATTGTCGAGCCGCGCCTCAAGCAAGTGCCTCTCAACGAGGATCTGGAGAGCGCCGACGAGATGGGTCGTTACAGCGCCCAGGAGAGCCGGGCCTTCAACTGGGCCGGGTTCGCCATGCTGGCGGCCGTGGTGCTGCTGGGGCTGGCGCTGGCCCCCGGCGACTCGCCGATGAGGGCACCGGACGGTTCCCTCACCACCTTCGCCGCGCCGGTGATGAAGTCCATCGTGCCCCTCATCTTCCTGCTCTTCATCCTGCCCGGGATCGTCTATGGCTTTGTCGCCGGCAGCTTCAAGAGCGGCAAGGATGTGATCGACGCCATGTCGGCCACCATGAACAAGATGGGCTCCTACATGGTGATGGCCTTCTTCTGCGCCCTCTTCATCAAGGCGTTCGGGGATTCCAACCTCGGTACCCTGCTGGCGCTCTCCGGTGCCGAGGTGCTTCACGCCCTGGCGTTGCCGGGAGAGGTGACCATCGTCGGCATCATACTGCTGACGGCCACTGTCAACCTGGTGGTGGGCTCGGCCTCCGCCAAGTGGGCCCTCATCAGCCCCATCCTGGTGCCCATGCTGATGGCGGTGGGGATCTCGCCCGAGCTGACTCAGGCCGCGTATCGGGTGGGGGATTCCGCCTCCAACATCATCACCCCGCTGATGGTCTTCTTCCCCCTGGTGGTGGTCTATTGCCAGCAGTATGTGAAGAGCACAGGCATCGGCACCCTGGTCTCCATGATGCTGCCTTACTCCCTGGCCTTCCTGGTGAGCTGGACGGGCTTCCTGCTGCTCTACTGGGCGCTGGGGTTCCCGCTTGGGTTGCAGGCCCCCTATGTCTATCCTGCCCCTTGAGGGTGACGGGGGGCCTTGGGCCCCCCGCTTTTTTTGGGTAGAGTGTGACCTTCATTCCGGAGGTACCATGAACCCGACCATCGATCTCATTCTTTCCCATCGCTCCATTCGCCAGTTCACCCCAGAGCCCGTCAGCGCAGAGCAGCTGGATCAGATCCTGAGCGCCGCTCAGAGCGCCGCGAGCTCCAGCTTCCTCCAGGCCAACAGCATCATCCGGGTCACCGACAAGGGGCTGCGGGCCACCCTGGCGGAGCTGGCCGGCCATCAGGCCTATGTGGTCGAAGCGGCGGAGTTTCTGGTGTTTTGCGCCGACTACCATCGTCACAGCCAGATAGTGCCGGAGGCCCGCACCGGCTTCGTGGAGCAACTCATGATCGGGGCCATCGACGGCGCCCTGATGGCGCAAAATGCCTTGCTGGCGGCCCAATCACTTGGGCTGGGTGGGGTCTATATCGGCGGCATTCGCAACAATCCGGCCGAGGTGAGCGAGGTGCTGGGTCTGCCCCATCAGGTGATCCCGCTGTTTGGCCTCTGCCTGGGTCATCCCGCCCAGCGGCCGGAGCAAAAACCGCGGCTGCCCCGGGCGCTGGTGGTGCACGAGAACCGCTATCCTGCCACCCTGGATCGCGCTCTGTTGGCCCGGTACGACGGGCAGATCCACGACTACTACCAGGCCCGCAGCAGCAACAACAAGGATCAGACCTGGAGCGGGCAGATCAGGGGGATCCTGGGCAAGGAGGCGAGGCCCTTCATGCTGGGATTCCTGCAGTCGAAGGGTTTTTGCCTCAAGTAATGGGGGAGGCGGGCGATATGGAGCATGACGCACCGGATGCGGTCACCACCTGTGAGCGTTCTTGTGAGGCAATACGGGATCTGGGCGCTACCCTATGAGGCTAAGCTGTTGTAGGATCTCGCAATTGGATTGGGACTGGAGTGTGAACACCCTATGATTTTAACCCTGATATTGCTGTCAATCGGCGCACTCCTGTTTTTGGTCATCGCCTATAACGTGGTGCAGCAATACAAGCAGAAGGCCGAATCGGACAAGCGCCAGGCCATTGCCCGTCACAAGGCGGTGGCAGACGAGACCGAAGAGGTGTTGCTGAACGTCAACCTGGTGCCCTTTTCCAAAAACATGGTGCTGCTGTTGCAACACCGGATCCTGGATGCCTACCGCGCCATCGCGCTGGTGATGCCCAATGCGCAGGTCAAGCAGCGCATCGCCGACGTCCAACTCCAGATCAAAAACGTGCAGGAGAACTACAGCAGCCAGGACGAGGGGCATTTCAAGACGCCGGAGTCCGACCGCCAGGCCATCCAGATGCTGCAACTGGCCAAGAAGATGCGGGCCGTGCTGCGGGTCGAGCACAACAAGGGCAAGATAGATCCCCAGGGCTTTGCCCAGGAGGATCGCCGCCTCGAGCTGATGCAGCTCAAGATCAACATCGCCAACCTGCTCAAGCGGGCCATGGATGCCCAGATCCAGGGGCAGTACGGCACCTGCCGCCAGCTCTACACCAAGGGACTGGGGGCGCTGGCCAATGTCACCGACAAGGATCCCTACCTGCTGGCGCGGGAAGAGGACATGCGTCAGGGGATGCGCCAGCTGGAAGAACACCTGCAGCAGCACAGCGAGAAGGAGCTGCAAAACATCAAGGACAAAGAGACGGACGAACTGGACGTCCTGTTCCAACCCAAGAAGAAATGGTGATCATGTCACATCCCCTGGATTCCACACTGGGGCCCATGGCCCCATTTGTTTGCCAACTGCTCACGGAAATGCATGCCGTCATGGGAGTCAAGGACTCCCCCGTGGTGGATCACCTCTGCTACCGCGCCGCCACCCTGCCGGAATATCTGGAGTTGAAAGCGGTGCTGGCCGCCCACGGAGTCTTGCTGGTGGAGGGGATGATAGGCGGTCGTCCCATCGCCACCTATCGCTTGCACCAGCCCGTCTGCTGGGAGCAGGTGACCGTCCCCTGCATCGAACTGGCCGCCCCCAAGGCGGGTCGAAGCCATCAGGCCGGGCTCGAACATATCGAGCTGGTGGTGCCCTCGCTCACGGCCTTGGTGGCGACGCATCCCGATGTCCCCTTCAAGACCGGCAACATCGATGACGGACGCAATCCGGATATAGGATTGATGCTGCCCTCTGGGCAGATCAAGCTTCATCTGCGCCCGCTTGAGGAGGTGATAGATGAAGAGCTCTGTACCGGCGCCGTGGTGCCGGTACCGGCGGACTATTATGACGGTCTGTGAGGGGAGGGCCCGTTGACGGGAGCCTGACCCTGTGGCGTCAACGTACAAGCGGGCGCCACACGTCCTTTCAAGTGACCGAGCCAGAGGCTCAACCCCGCGGTGATCATCAACACCAGCTCGATGCCGAGTACCAGACCCCAGAGCCCCCCTTGCTCCCAGAAGGGGTGCAGATAAAGCCCACCCAGACTGGCTCCCAGGTAATACCCCACCAGATAGAGCGACGAGGCGAGCGCCCGGTTGTGCTCCACGTGCTGGCCGACCCAGGCGCTGGCACAGGCGTGGGCCAGGAAGAAGCCAAAGCTCGAGACAAGCAATCCCCCGATGATGGCGACAAGGCTCCCCTGCAGCAGGGCCAGGCTGCCAAGTGCCATCAAGGTTATTCCCGCCAGCAGCAGGCGTTGTGCTCCCCAGCGATGGGCCCCGCGGCCGCTCAGTGAAGAGGCGACGGTGCCGGTGAGGTAGGTCAGAAACAGCATGCCGAGCCACTGGGTCGGCAGGGAGAAGGGGGCCTTGGCCAGCAGGAAGGTGAGATAGCTGTACTGATTCAGGAAGACCATGAAGTTGAGGCCGCCGATGAGATAGGCCCCCACCAGCAAGGGGTTGCCAAGGTGGCTCTGGATGGCACGGCGCAGTTGCCCAGGCGCTGCCTCCACGGCCACGAAGCAGCGCTGGGCGGGCAGCAGCCAGATGACCAGTGGCAGCAGGGCGAGGCTGATGATCCCGATACCGAGGAAAGTGTGCTGCCAGTCACCAAACCAGCCAGCCAGCAGACCGCCGACCACCCGGCCCGCGATGCCCCCCAGGGAGTTGGCCGCGATATAGACGCCGACGGCTACGATGAGGGCACGTTTGCTGAACTCTTCCCCCATGTAGGCAATGGCGGTGGCGGGCAGCCCTGCCAGCAGGACGCCTTGCAGGATGCGCAGGCTCACCAGCACATCAAAGTGGGTGACCCAGGGGATGCACAGGGAGAGCAGGATGGCGGCCGCCAGGGTCCACAGCATGATCCGCCGCCGTCCGAACCGATCAGCCAGACGGGCACAGACGAGCAGGGAGCCTGCAAGCCCTGCGGTACAGCCTGCCAGCGTCCAGCTGGCGGACAGGGCGCTGACCGAGAAAACCTCTGCCAGGAGCGGCAGCAGGGGATGGGTCTGGTAGAGATTGAGGAATACCAGGAAGGAGCCCAGGCTGAGGGCCAGGGTGGCGCGTATCCATTCGCGACTGCCTACTTCGATCATATGGAGTTGTCCCGACGACTTTTGTGCAGGGTAGTGCGACGAAACGTATAAATATAATATATTTAAGTTATCACCCTGATAAATGAAATTGATATGGATCTGAAACAGCTCGGATACCTGCTGGCGGTGCGCGATGCCGGCTCCTTCACCAGGGCGGCCCAGGGGCTGAACGTGGCCCAGCCTGCCGTCAGCATGGCCATCGCCAAGCTGGAGCAGCAGCTCGATCTGCGGCTGTTTGACCGGCAGGACCGCAGCGTGCGCCTCACCCCGGAGGGAGAGGTCCTCTGCCGCCACGCCGAACGGCTGCTGCGCCAGATGCACCAGGCCGAGGCCGAGATGGCCGAGCTCAAGGGGCTGGAGCGGGGGGAGGTGCGCATCGGCATCCCCTACATGATGGGATCCTATTACTTCCCGCCAATCCTGATGGCGTTCAAGCATCGCTACCCCGGCTTGAAGATCCGGGTGGAGGAGGCGGGCACCCGGGAGCTGCTCAGCCGCATGGTGGATGGCAGTCTGGATCTCGCCATCCTCATCACCAGCGATCTGCCACCTGCCCTCGAGGGGGCGCAACTGCTGCGGGAAGAGATGCTGATGGTGGTGGGGGAGGAGCACCCCCTGCGCGGCGCTGAGTCGGTCTCGTTGCCACAGTTCTTCGGCCAGGAGCTCGCCATGTTCCGGCGAGGCTTCTACCACAGGGAACACATGGAGGTGTTGGCGCAGGGGCTGGGGGTAGAGCCTGACATCGCGTTCGAAAGCAATCTCATCCCTCTGCTCAAGGCGGTGGTGCGTCAGGGATTCGCCGTGACCACCTTCCTGCGCATGGCGCTGGAAGAGGAGCCGGCCCTCACCGGCATCCCTTTTTCACCCCCCATCTTCCTGGATCTCTGCGTAGCCTGGCGACGGGGGGATCCGCTCTCCATGGCGAACCGGGCGTTGCGGGATTTTTTGCTGGCACAAGGGGATGTTTCTCACCATTGCGCTACAGATGCTGAATGATGGAGTGGTATCACCAATAAAAACGCCTCCAATCTGGAGGCGTATGCTGACAAGGTGGATGCAACCTTACTTCTTGAACAGGTGATCCAGCTTGTTTGCCTTGGTGGAGAGATAAAACTCGTTGTGGGGATTGCGACCTTCCTGAAGGGGCACGCGCTCCGCCACCGGGATGCCAAAGGATTCCATCGCCTTCAACTTGCGCGGGTTGTTGGTCATCAGGCGCAGGGACTTGACCTCGAGCGCCTTGAGCATGTCGGCACAGATGGTGTAGTCGCGCATGTCGGCGGCAAAGCCAAGCGCCACGTTGGCCTCCACGGTATCGGCCCCCTGATCCTGCAGATGATAGGCCCGGATCTTGTTGAGCAAGCCGATGCCTCGCCCTTCCTGACGGACATACAGCAGGACGCCGCGGCCCGCCTTGGCGATGTTTTCCAGCGCGGCCTGCAATTGGAAGCCGCAGTCACAACGCAGACTGAACAGGGCATCCCCGGTCAGACACTCGGAATGAATGCGTCCCAGCACGGGTTCGCCGTCTGCGATATCGCCCATCACCAGCGCGGCATGATCCTTGCCCGTGCCGGTTTCCTGAAAACCAACCAGCGTGAAAGTGCCCCAGGGGGTCGGCAACTTGGATTTGGCCACGAGGGTAACGCTGCTCATATGGTTGCTCCTGACTACAGCTGCTTAAAAAAGGGCGGCCAGTTTAGCGCGCATTGTTCGGAACAACCATAAGAACAAAACCTTGCGTGAGAAGTGGGTTAACCCGATTGGTCAGAATAGGTGCAATCACGACGACTTTTGCGCAATTGTGTGCCCTGACAACTGCCAGCGACGGCGCATTCGGGTATAATCGGCGCCCATTAACCCATCCCGACAGGGATGTGTGCAACCAGTCAAGATGCCGAGTGCGCAGGAGAAACGTTATGGCTCAGATGGCCCCCGTGATGACTATTGATGGCCCAAGTGGAGCAGGAAAAGGCACCTTGTGCCAGTTGCTGGCTGAAAAACTGGGCTGGCACCTGCTCGATTCCGGTGCCATCTACCGGGTGCTCTCCCTGGCAGCCTTGCATCACGATGTGGAGCTCGATTCCGAAGCCGCATTGGTTCCCCTGGCCGCCAATCTGGATGTGCAATTCCAGGTAGAAGGGGAGCTGGTCAAGGTGATCCTCGAAGGGGAGGATGTTTCCCGCACCATTCGTACTGAAGAAGTGGGCAACGCGGCCAGCAAAATTGCGGCGTTTCCCCGGGTACGTGAAGCCCTGCTGCGCCGTCAGCGAGCATTTCGCCAAGCCCCCGGTCTCATCGCCGACGGTCGCGACATGGGCACAGTGGTTTTCCCCGAGGCGGATGTGAAGATTTTCCTCGACGCCAGCGCCGAGGAGCGGGCCCAGCGCCGCTATAAGCAGTTGCAAGATAAGGGCTTTGATGTTAACTTTGAGCGTCTTTTAACCGAGATTCGGGAACGTGACGATCGCGACAGAAATCGCGCCGTCGCTCCCCTGAAACCCGCGGAAGATGCTCTTGTTGTAGACTCAACGTCCATGACCATAGATGAAGTGCTGGCAACGGTGCTTGCCTATGCAGAGCAACAACTTGGTGATGTCAGCGCAAACTGATGTCAGTCGTCTGCACCAAGGATGGCGCAGATAATTTAAAACAACCCCGCTTGTGCCGGATTGCAAGTGGATGTTTCATTTGTGACATAAACAATGATCGAATCTTTTGCTCAACTCTTTGAAGAGTCCCTGAATGCCGTTGAAACCCGTCAAGGTTCCATCGTCAAGGGCACTGTCGTTGCTATCGAGAACGGTTTCGTACTGGTTGATGCCGGTCTGAAATCCGAGTCTGCTATCCCGGCTGAAGAATTCAAGAACGCCATGGGCGAGCTGGAAATCAACGTAGGTGACTCCGTTGACGTGGCTCTGGACTCTATCGAAGATGGTTTCGGCGAAACCAAGCTGTCCCGCGAAAAAGCCAAGCGCCACGAAGCCTGGCTGCAGCTTGAAAAAGCTTACGAAGAGCAAGCTACCGTTATCGGTATCATCAACGGCAAGGTCAAGGGTGGTTTCACCGTTGAGCTGAACGGCATCCGTGCCTTCCTGCCGGGTTCTCTGGTTGACGTGCGTCCGATCCGTGACACCGCTCACCTGGAAAACAAAGAACTCGAGTTCAAAGTCATCAAGCTGGACCAGAAGCGCAACAACGTTGTTGTTTCCCGTCGTGCCGTGATCGAGACCGAGAACACCTCCGAGCGTGAAAGCCTGCTGGCCAACCTGCAAGAAGGTCAAGAAGTTAAGGGTATCGTCAAGAACCTGACCGACTACGGTGCATTCGTAGATCTGGGCGGTGTTGACGGCCTGCTGCACATCACCGACATGGCGTGGAAGCGCGTTAAGCATCCTTCCGAAATCGTCAACGTTGGCGACGAGATCGCTGTCAAGGTTCTGAAGTTCGACCGCGAGCGTACCCGTGTATCCCTGGGCCTGAAGCAGCTGGGCGAAGATCCCTGGGTTGCTATCGCCAAGCGTTACCCGGAGACCACCCGTCTGTCTGGCCGCGTGACCAACCTGACCGACTACGGCTGCTTCGTTGAAATCGAAGAAGGCGTGGAAGGCCTGGTACACGTATCCGAGATGGATTGGACCAACAAGAACATCCACCCGTCCAAGGTTGTCAACGTTGGCGACGTGGTTGACGTGATGGTTCTGGACATCGACGAAGAGCGTCGTCGTATCTCCCTGGGTCTGAAGCAGTGCAAATCCAACCCGTGGCAGCTGTTTGCCGAAACTCACGCCAAGGGCGACCGTGTTTCCGGCAAGATCAAGTCCATCACTGACTTCGGTATCTTCATCGGTCTGGATGGCGGCATCGACGGCCTGGTTCACCTGTCTGACATCTCCTGGAACAACCAGGGCGAAGAAGCCGTGCGTGAATTCAAGAAGGGCGACGAAATCGAAGCCGTTGTTCTGCAAGTGGACCCGGAGCGTGAGCGCATCTCCCTGGGCGTCAAGCAGATCGAAGAAGACCCGTTCAATAAGTATCTGTCTGACAACAAGAAAGGTGCTATTGTGAAGGGCAAGGTTACCGAGGTTGATGCCAAGGGTGCCGTGATCGAACTGGCTGACGGCGTAGAAGGCTACCTGCGTGCCTCCGACGCTGCTCGTGACCGCGTAGAAGACGCCACTCTGGTGCTGTCTGTTGGTGACGAAGTTGAAGCCAAATTCATGGGCGTTGATCGCAAGAACCGCACCGTGAGCCTGTCTGTCCGTGCCAAGGACGAGGCTGATGAGCGTGTTGCCATCGACAGCCTGAACCAACAAGAAGAAGTTGTGTTCAGCAATGCCATGATGGAAGCGTTCAAAGCCGCCAAGGGTGAGTAATCCTTGATGCAAGAAAAGGGCGGCATTGCGCCGCCCTTTTTTATCTTGGCAAAATGATAATTGCATGTGATCGGGGAAGGAGATTTAACCTTATGACCAAATCAGATCTCATCGAACAACTGGCAGCCAGCCGCATGCATATGCCGGCCAAGGATGTCGAAGCCGCAATCAAGGAGATCCTTGAGCAGATGGCATCGACCTTGCAAAACGGCGACCGGATTGAAATCCGAGGATTTGGCAGTTTCTCGCTGCACTATCGTGCGCCCCGCGTGGGTCGCAACCCCAAGACCGGGGACAAGGTTGAACTGACCGGGAAATATGTCCCGCACTTCAAACCTGGCAAAGAGTTGCGCGAACGCGTCAACATCATCGAATAATGCAGAAAACGGCATACCTGAGTATGCCTTTTTCATTTTTATGGCCTGGAGTCTGCCCGTTGTCGGGTTTCTCACACTCTTTTCCCATTCGCGCTAGAGTCTGCCTGTGATTTTAAGGATAATCAGTCACTCATTCGCTACAGACAGGGAGCTCCCATGAAGCGTATCTTGGCCCTCATTCCACTGGTGCTGGTGTTTGTCCTGACCCTTGCCATAGGTTCTCAAAATGGTCAGCTGGTGCAGTTCAACTACCTGATCGCCCAGGGGGAGTTCTCGCTCTCCATGTTGCTGGGGTTCTTCTTCGCCGGCGGTTTTCTGCTGGGCTGGCTGGTGTTTGGCCTGCTGTTCCTGCGTCTCAAACTGCAAAATCGCACCCTGAACCGAACCATGCGTCGTCAATCTCGCGAGTTGGATCTTGCCCGGTCGACAACCAAGGAATAATGTCCCTCGATGCTTGAACTGCTTTTCCTGCTGTTGCCCATCGCCGCTGGTTATGGCTGGTACATGGGCCGCAGGAGTGTTCGCCAGGACACCCAGCAACAGAGTAACCAGTTTTCCCGCCAGTACGTGGCGGGCCTCAACTATTTGCTCTCTGACGAGTCGGACAAGGCGGTGGATCTCTTTATCCAGCTGCTGGAAGTCGACAGCGAAACCATCGAAACCCACCTCTCCCTCGGCAACCTGTTCCGTCAACGGGGCGAAGTCGATCGCGCCATCAAGATCCACCAGAACCTGGTCGCCCGTCAGCTGACCCGTGAGCAGCGTCAGCTTGCCTTGCAGGAGCTGGCCCGTGACTTTCTGGCTGCCGGCTTGCTCGATCGGGCCGAAGCACTCTGGAAAGAGCTGTGTGATGACAGCGATTTCGAAGAGACGGCTCTGGCACAGCTCCTGATCATTCATCAGCAGTTGCGTGACTGGGACAATGCCATCGCCGTGGCGGTGCGTCTGCAGAAATTCCAGGGCAAGAAGCTGGCCGAGCCCATTTCCCACTTCTATTGCGAACAGGCGGAGAGTGCCTTGCGCGATGGCGACAAGCCTGCGGGCATCGCCAAGCTCAAGCGTGCGCTCGGTGCCCACCCGGCCTGTGCCCGCGCCAGCTTGCGGCTGGCCGATCTGGCGATGGAGGAGGGCAGGTTCGAGGATGCGGCCAAGGAGCTCCTGCGGGTGTTCGAGCAGGACATCGACTTTGCCTCCGAAGCCATGCCAAAACTGCTCGAATGCTATCGCCAGCTTGGTCGCAGCCAGGAGCTGATCCCGCTGCTTGAAAAAGCGGTAGAGGATCATGCGGGGGTCAGCGTGACCCTGGCGCTGGCCAATCTGGTGGAGGCCCGCGATGGGTTGAGTCAGGCCCGTGCGCTGGTGCTGCGCCAACTGCGTCGCCACCCCTCCATGAAGGGTTTTTATCAGCTGGTCGGTTTCCAGTTGGCCAGTGCCGAGGAGGGGCCTGCCAAGGAGAGCCTGGAGCTGCTGCAGCAACTGGTCGGTGAGCAGATCAAGATCAAGTCGACCCACAAGTGCCGTCAGTGCGGCTTTGCCACCCATTCGCTGTTCTGGCAATGCCCTTCCTGCCGGCAGTGGGGCACCATCAAGCCGATCCGAGGGCTGGATGGAGAGTAAACGCCAGCGACGCCAGCACGCCCGGGCGAGCACGGATACCCAAGAATTTCAGATGCCAGCGTGCAACCGGGCCCCGGCTCTGCTGTGCCTGGCTGTGGCATAACAATCCATAGGAAGTGACATGCAAGACCCCAAAGTACTGGTCGCGCTGGATTATCAGCACGAAGCCGACGCCTTTGCCTTCATTGAGCAGATCTCACCGGCCCAGTGCCGCCTCAAGGTAGGCAAGGAGATGTTTACCCTGTTTGGTCCCCAGTTCGTTCGCCAACTGGTGGCCAAGGGGTTCGACGTCTTCCTGGATCTGAAATTTCACGACATTCCCAACACCGTCGCCAAGGCGGTGGCGGCCAGTGCGGAGCTGGGCGTCTGGATGGTGAATGTCCATGCCAGCGGTGGCGAACGCATGATGCGTGCCGCCAGAGAGGCGTTGCTGCCATACGGCGACAAGGCGCCCCTGCTCATCGGGGTAACCGTGCTGACCAGCATGGAGCAGTCCGACATGGCGCCCCTGGGTCTGGATGTGACGCCGGCAGAACAGGTGATCCGCCTGGCCACCCTTGCCAAGACGGCCGGGCTGGATGGTGTGGTCTGCTCCGCGGAAGAGGCGAGTGTGCTGAAGGGGCTGCTGGGAGCCGAATTCAAGCTGGTGACGCCGGGCATTCGTCCGAGCGGATCGGCTGCCGGCGATCAGCGCCGCGTCATGACGCCGCTGGCAGCGGTGGAGGCGGGTGCGGATTATCTGGTGATCGGGCGTCCCATCACCCAGTCCTCGGATCCCGCCGCCGTGCTTGGGGCGATCAATGCCGAGCTTTGCCGGTAACGGCGTAATGGGCGAATGAGCGCAGGCCGGATCCCAGATCCGGCCTGCTGCATTTTGGCCGTGGGCTGGCCTTGCCTATGGGGAGCTCAGGAGTGAACGGCCTGGGCGTCCAGACGAATGGGGAAGAGGCCGAGGAGCAGGCCGGCGAGTGCACCGATGAAGTGTGACTCGATGTGTACCCTGGCACCGATCAAGGCGGAGACAGGGCTCTCGCCGGCACTGTAAAAGTCCACACCGAGCTTGATGGCGACGCCCGCCAGCATCAGCCAGCCGGAGTGACGGCGAAAGCGGATGTCCTGCATGGCACCCCATACGAACAAGCCGTGCAGCAGGCCGGAGAGTCCCATGTACCACTGGGTTTGCGGGCAGCCCCACCAGATGCCGAGTCCGACCGCCGTCCCCAGCAGCAGCAGCAGCACGGGCAGGCGCCATCCCGTCAGGTACTCCTGAAACAGGCTGTAGAGCACGGCCAGACCGCTCAGGTTGAGCAGCAGATGCCATCCATTGGTGTGTGCCAGATTGCCTGTTATGATGCGCCACCCTTCGCCCTGGGCGATCAGGTCGCGATCGAAGGCGAGCTGATGATTTGGCACGGTGAAAAAGAGCAAGGCAGTGACGAGCGAAAGCGCGATGACCCAGAGCAGACCCGATTTTCCTGACAACATGAAGCAGCCCAACGACAAAGAGAGCCGATACTGTACACGCTGTACCCGGGCCCTCAAAGCGTGCCTGTGCGATTATATTCAGCGTGTGCCGAACCTGGCTGCGCTCCATATCCTGCAACACCCTGCCGAAGTAGGTCACCCCAAGGGGACGGCTGCGTTGCTGGCGGCGTCCCTGACCGATGTACGCATTCATGTGGGGGAGGACTTTTCCGACGACGAAGGGCTCAATGCCCTGCTTGCCGACCCCGCTGTCCAGTGCTACGTGCTGTGGCCCGATGAGGAGGCCCTGACCCTGATAGAGGCAAGGGAGCATCTCCTGAGGAGTGGGCGCACCGTGCGAGCCCACTTCATCCTCCTCGATGGCACCTGGCGCAAAGCCTATCGCATGTTGCACAGCTCGCCTGCACTGCTCGGGTTGCCGCGGATCACCCTCGGCGCCATTGCCGGGCAATATTCCATTCGCAAGAAGCCCTTTGAAGAGGCACTGTCCACCCTGGAGGCGGGCTACCATCTGTTGTCCCGGTGGGAAGGAGATCCTGAGCGCTTCGCCCCGCTGATGACCCTGTTTACCCATTTGAACCGGCAGTGGCATGACTTTGCACAAGGCCGCCGCCGTTGAATTGCCCAGAGGAGTGAAAAACATGAAAAAAGCCGTCGTGGTCTTCAGTGGCGGGCAGGACAGCACCACCTGTCTGGTGCAGGCACAGGCCCGCTATGACGAAGTGCATGCCATCACCTTCGATTACGGCCAGCGCCACCGGGCGGAGATTGACACCGCCCGCCATCTGGCGACGGCGCTCGGGATCGCCGCCCACAAGGTAATGGATGTGACCATGCTCGGGGAGCTGGCCATCTCTGCGCTGACCCGGGACGACATACCGGTGAGCTTCGAGCTTCAGGAGAACGGCCTGCCCAACACCTTCGTACCGGGACGCAACATCCTGTTCCTGACCCTGGCGGCCATCTATGCCTATCAGGTGGGCGCCGAAGCGGTGATCACCGGGGTGTGCGAGACCGACTTTTCCGGCTATCCCGATTGCCGCGACGACTTCGTCAAGGCGCTCAATCAGGCGGTCTCCCTGGGGCTGGATCGCCCCATCCGCTTCGAAACCCCCCTGATGTGGCTCGACAAGGCCGAAACCTGGGCGCTGGCGGATCATTACGGTCACCTCGATACCGTGCGTCACCAGACGCTCACTTGCTACAACGGAATCCAGGGAGATGGTTGCGGGGCCTGTCCGGCCTGCGAGCTGCGTCGCCGTGGCCTGGATCACTATCTGGCTGACAAGAGCGGCATCCGTGCCAGACTTTACGAGAAGAGCGGACTGGGCGAGAAAAGCGGATCCTGAGCCTGTGCCTAGCCCGGGTTTGGGGTATAATCCGCCCCTTTTGCAGCAAGTCGTGACCAAGATGCACTACCCAATCAACGAGATCTTCCAGACCATCCAGGGGGAGGGGGTATTTACCGGCCTGCCCGCCATCTTCGTTCGCCTTCAGGGCTGCCCGGTGGGCTGCCCCTGGTGCGATACCCGCCACACCTGGGTGGTGGACCCCGAGCGTGAGGTGGCCCCTGGCGAGGTGCTCGATCGTTCCAATGAGTCCGACGGCTGGAGCAAGATGAGCACGGAAGATATTCTGGCCAGCTTTACCCGGCTCGGTTACCGGGCCCGTCACGTGGTGTTGACCGGTGGTGAGCCCTGCCTCTACGACTTGCGCGAGCTCTCTTCGGCCCTGGTGGCATCGGGTTATCAGGTGCAGATCGAAACCAGCGGGACCAGCGAGGTGCTGACCCATGAGCAGACCTGGGTGACTGTTTCCCCCAAGATCGGCATGAAGGGTGGGTTGCCGGTGCTGGTCTCTGCCCTCGAGCGGGCCAACGAGATCAAGCACCCGGTGGCCACCGAGCACCATATCGAGGAGCTGGATGCCCTGCTGGCCACCGCCCGGCTGCGCCCCGATGTGATGATTGCGCTGCAACCCATCAGCCAGAAAGCCAGGGCCACGGAGCTGGCCATGGCAACCTGCATCGCCCGTAACTGGCGACTCTCCATCCAGACCCATAAATACCTGAATATCGATTGATATGGATGGACTCAGCGATGAGCGCATCTTGCTGACGCTGGCCAGCAAGATGCCTTACGGAAAATACAAGGGGCGGCGCATCATCGATATTCCCGAGCCCTATCTGGTATGGATGGCGCGAAGCGGTTTTCCGGCCGGTACCCTGGGCCAGTCTCTGGCACTGGCCTACGAGATAAAGCTCAATGGACTCGAGTCCATGATTATTCCCATTATTAACAGGATGTCAGAATGAGAATATATACAAGGCAAGGGGACAAGGGGCTCACGCGACTGGCCGATGGCACTTCCCTGGCCAAAGACGATAAACGTGTCGAGACCTATGGCGCCATCGACGAGCTGAATTCCCAAATAGGCTTGTTGATGGCTGAAATACCCGCCGGGGAGACGACTCTCCTGGCCGATCTCATATTGTTGCAGCAGGAGCTGTTTGATCTGGGCGGGGAGCTGGCATTTTCCAGTGAATCGCAAACGGATACGCTGTGGCAGGTGAACGAGGCTTGGACGAACAGGCTCGAGCAACAGATCGATGCCTACAGTGCCGGGTTGCCGGTGCTGCGCAATTTTATTTTGCCGAGCGGTTCGCGGGCGGCGGCCCAGGCACATGTGGTGCGTACCCTGACCCGTCGCTGCGAGCGCCTGCTGCTTGGGTTGAGCCGCGTAGAGCGGGTGAATCCGGCCGTTTTGCCCTACCTCAACCGGCTGAGCGACTGGTTTTTCACCATCGCCCGATACCTGCTGGTATCGTCGGGTACCCCGGAGATCCTCTGGGTCAAGGCGGCTGACAGAGGCTGACAATCGCTCGAAGCGGCAATAAAAAACCTCGCCTTGCGAGGTTTTTTATTGCTGTGGAAAGGGGCCTGATATTGCTGTCAGATGGCAAAGGCTTCCACGGATTTGCCCTCGGCAACGGCCTTGGCAATGACCGAGGGCATGCGGCCCTGACCGGTCCAGGTTTTTTCCACGCCATTGTCCAGATAACGATATTTGGCGGGGCGGGGCGCACGTTTGCTGACCTTGGTATTCTCGGGCACCACGGTGTTGACCAATTCGGCAGGATCGATCCCTGCGGCCTTCAGCATTTCGGCATATTCGGCAATTTTCTTTTGATGCTCTTCACGGGCCTGGCGTTCGGCGGATTCATCTTGCCGACGTTCATCGACGATGGCGGAGAGCTTTTCCAAGCCTTCTTCCAGTTGTTCCAGCGTCAAATCGCGGCAAGCTGCACGCAGGCTACGGATATTCAACAGCACTTTCAGAAATTCGTTCATATTGGCTACCACGCGAGCAAAATATTAAGGGAAGAACTGGTTTTTCGATAATTTATAGGGGTATTTGGCACCAAGTCAAGCCTGCCAAAATAATTAATTAGGCTGATAAATTAAGTCTCGAAATAGATATGAAGGATATTTTTATCCGTTTGACGGGACAACATCTTCGAATGGGCTCGTGTCAGATGAAAATATCGCCATCGGAGTTTTTGGTGAACCATTTGACTACCTTTGCAGGTATGGGGGCCACAGAAACCTTGAAATTTAATCAAAAAACTTGCTATCACCCGGTGGCTCGATAAAATGTGCCGTGAATACCTTTAAGTAGAGGCGCGCTGCCTATGAGTAACCGAGCGGAGGGTGATGCCTGCGATGCTCGATGAAAGGAGTCGGCGCCGAAGTGACCAGGCCATCATACCGGGTTGCTGGTTCTGCATCTAATAGGTGCAGGACTGCCATAGTCATCCACTATGGAGCGCTACCTGAAGGGGCTGAGGAGTATACCCTCCCCATGGGTTTTGTTTCTTTGATCCTCTCGGTAGATCTCCACCTGTTGTCTTTAGGTGCAAAGAGATCATGGACATCGTTCATTACGCCGACTCCGGTTGGTCCGTCGTTCCCCCCCTGCTGGCCGTTGCGCTGGCGATCATCACTCGCCGCGTCCTGGTGTCGCTGGGGGTGGGCATAGTCGCAGGCAGCTTGCTGCTCAACCAGTTTTCTCCCCTTGCGTCCCTTCATTACATGCTCGATACCGTGCTCAGGATCTTCTGGGTCGACGGTGCGCTCAATCGTGACAACGTCAACATGATCCTCTTCATGTTGCTGCTGGGCGGCCTCATCAGCCTGATGAGCGTCTCCGGTGCGACCCGGGCGTTTGCCGAGTGGGCGGAGCGCCGCGCCAAGACCCGCAAGGGTGCCAAGTCCCTGACCGGTCTGATGGTGTTTGCCTTCTTCATCGACGACTTCTTCCACAGCCTGTCGGTGGGGGCCATCTGCCGTCCGGTGACCGATCGCTTCCAGATCTCCCGCGCCAAGCTGGCCTATCTGCTGGACTCCACCGCCGCGCCGGTCTGCGTGCTGATGCCGATCTCCTCCTGGGGGGCCTACATCATCGCCCTCGTCGGCGGCATCATGGCGGCTCATGGTCTGACCGACCAGAGCCCCATCTCCGCCTTCGTCGAAATGATCCCCATGAACCTCTATGCGGTGTTCACCCTGATCATGGTGCTGGTGGTGATCGCCTTCCAGCTCGACATCGGCCCCATGCGCCAGCATGAGCAGTGGGCACTGGAGGGCAAGCTGTGGGACGAGTCCAAGGGGCGCCCCATCGGGCTCGACATGGAGAGCCCGGAGGAGAGCAATGGCGGCATGATTGACATGGTGCTGCCCATCCTGACCCTCACCCTGGCCACCGTCTATTTCATGATTGACTCCGGGGCTGCGGTGCTGGCCGACAAGGGGCTGCCGTTCAGCGTGCTCGGCTCCTTCGAAAATACCAATGTCGGCTCCTCCCTGGTCTATGGTGCTCTGTGCAGCCTGGTGGTCTCCATCGGTCTGGCCATGCGCCTCAAGCTCGGGGCAAGCAACTGGATGAAGGCGGCTCCGCAGGGGATCATGGCCATGCTGCCCGCCATCAACATCCTGCTGTTCGCCTGGACCATCGGCGCCGTGGTGCGCGATGTGGAAACCGGTAAATACCTGGCCTCCCTGGCCAATGGCAATCTACCGGTGGAAGTGCTGCCCGCCGTGGTCTTCGTGCTCTCCTGCGCCATGGCGTTTGCCACCGGCACCAGCTGGGGCACCTTCGGCATCATGCTGCCGCTCGCCGGCGACATGGCGGCCGCCAGCGACATCAGTCTGATGCTGCCCATGCTGGCCGCCGTACTGGCAGGGTCCGTGTTCGGGGATCACAGCTCCCCCATCTCCAGCACCAGCATCCTGTCTGCCACCGGGGCCGGTTGCCATCACATCGATCACGTGATGACCCAACTGCCCTATGCCCTGGCCATCGCCTTTGGCGCTGCGCTCGGCTACCTGGTGATGGGGCTGATGCACTCCGCGCTGGCCGGTTTCACCGTGAGCGGGCTCTGGTTCCTGATCTTCTCCGGTTACCATTTGCGCAAAGCCCGGGCGTATAGCGCCGTGGCAGTCGCATAAGAGAACAAGGGGCCTGCGGGCCCCTTGGTTTTGGCAGGGGCTTTGGTTAGCATGCGCCCCATCACTCCCGTTTCGGAACCCCATCATGGCTTCACTGCACTACAAATTTGCCACCATGAACTCAGGCAAATCGACCCAGCTCATCCAGGCCCACTTCAACTATCTGGAGCGTGGCATGTATCCGCTGGCCATGACGCCCGCCATCGACGATCGCTTCGGTGCCGGCGTCATCAGTGCCAGGGTCGGTCTTGAGCTGAAAGTGGAGGTGTTCAGCGACAGCTGCGATCTGTTCGAGATGGTCAAGGCGCGCCACGCAAAGCGGCACATCGATGTCTTCATCGTTGACGAGGCGCAGTTCCTGACCCGTGAGCAGGTCTACCAGCTCGCCCGCATCGTCGACGAGCAGGACATTCCGGTGATTGCCTATGGTCTCAAGACCGATTTTCGCGGCGAACTGTTCCCCGGCTCCTACCACCTGCTCTGTCTGGCGGACAAGTTCGAGGAGCTAAAAAGCATCTGCTGGTGCGGCAACAAGGCCCACATGAACTCGCGGGTCAACGAGGCGGGGCAGGTGATGCGCGACGGTGAGCAGGTGGAGATCGGCGGCAACGATCGCTATGTGTCGCTCTGCCGCAAGCACTATCTGGAAGGGCGGGCCTTCAAGTAACCCGTGGCTGGCTCGTGCAGCCTGGACACCAAAGAGGGCGCCCATCTGGCGTCCTCTTTGTCTATGGGAGTCAGTCGATCTCGATGTCGACAGGGGCGATGATGGGGTCGGCCGCCGGGAGGCGGTGGAAGAGCTGGCGAAAATGCTGTTGTACCCGGCCTATGTCCACCAGGGACATGCCGGAGGCGAAGCCGAACCAGACGTAGAGCCCTGTGAGGTCGCGAAACATGGGAGGGAGGTAGCGAGGGGCGTCGATGAGCCCCTCCAGATAGTGCTGATAGAGCACGGGGATGTCGTCCAGGGTCACCTTGCCGACGAACAGCATGGGCAGGATCTCCGGCACCCCCTCCAGCACGGCACTGCGAATGAAGTTCACCGTCTCCACATAGCCCTTCACATAGGAGAGATCCTTGGTAAAGCAGGCGCCCCCCTCGACCATGCCACCGCGAAACACCCGCTGGGTGATCTTGTAGGCGTCGTGCTCGCTGGCCCCCTTGGCCACGAAGTGGCGGAACACCTCGATGAAATCGGCGCCACGCTCCGCCATGTCGATGGCCATGACCCGATCCGAGATGCGCTTGGCCCTGTCCGGGAAGGAGCTGAACGTGAGGGTCTCGATGAGTACTGCCAACCCCTCCTGACAGGCGGTGATGCGGGGCGAGCCGGCACCGAGCCAGGTGGCGTAAGATTGCTGGCGGCCGTTGAGGGTGGTGCCGACGTGAACCCAGCCTTCGTGTACCTCCAGCACCTGCAGATCGAGTTCCGAGAAACGGGCGTGGGAGTTGAGCTTGATGTAATCCCCCCCGGCGGCGGCATCGGAGACGATGCCATCGCTGAGCTTGACCTGGACTGTGCCGTCGCTGAAGTAGCTCGACAGCTTGCCCTGCAACCTCGCCACCGCGGCTTCCCCCTCGAACTCCTTGGGGTAGGGGCGCACCAAGTGGCGGGCGCCGGGCAGGGAGAAGATGTCGCACAATCTGGCCCCCAGCTCCTTCAGGGTCTTGCGATCCCCGCGCAGGTGATCGCTTGCCGAGCCGTAGAGCCGCTGACTGTAGCGCTGGAAGTCAGGCTGCCCGCGCTGGCGCAGCATCTCGATGACCACCATGTACTGATCCACCGTCTCTTGCAGGATCCGGCCGAGATCGTCCTGGGGGCCGAGGCGCCGGCGGATCCTGTCCCTCAACTCCTTGAGCTCAAGGTACTTGTTGCTGGGATCGAACCCCAGGGGGAGGGATTCATAGAAGTGCCTGTCGATGGCGGGCAGTGCCTTGCCGCCACTTGCCAGAAAGTCGCTTTGCAGGTGACGGGGCCATTTGATGGCATCCAGGATGCGGATGGGTTTTTGCAGGGCGAGCAGTTCATCCGAGAGGGATTTGAGGTGCAGGCGATACTTTTCTTGGATGGTCATCGGGCTCTTTGGAGGCGAGTGCGCTACGAGAATGGCTGAGTATAGGCACAGGGCCTGTCAAAAAGAAGCGAGACGACGGGGATCCGGCCTGTGTGCTTTTGGTTGTCTGAAAATTGGTTTAGACTGCGCCCCTTGATCTCTACCGTGTCGTGAAAATGATGAATATCCCCAGCTCTGAAATGATAATGCGTTGGTTGCAACAGGCCCGGATCGAGCACTATGTGTGCGATCAGTGTCATGGCATCCACATGGTCTCCCTGCAGTCCGTCGAGGGCATCCAGGAGAGCCGGATCTTCGTGGAAGAGGAAGGGCTGCTGTTCTCATCCGAGCTGGAGGTGCGCCCCTCATCGCTACTGCCCCTGGTGGCCGAACTGGGTCGTCTCAACATGCAATATCCGTCCCTCAAGGTGTTCCTCGACATCATCGATGACAACCTGCCACGCCTCGTTGTGGGTCACACCGTCTTTACCAAGGCGGGTCTCACCGTCGAGCAGTTCCTGCTGTTCGTTGAAAGCACCACGGCAGCCACCCATGAAGTGGTTTCCGAATGTGAACGCCTTGGCTTCCTCAATCTGCCGGAAATCCAGGTCGCACCGGAATCCGTTCACTGACTTCAGCACCTGAACTGTGCGTTTAATGTGCGAACGGTTCGCTGCGGCTAAAAAGCCGTTGACGGCGGCGGGGCTTTCCCCTAAATTACGCCCCGTTCCAGCGCAACGGCGCAGCGAACATCGTGTTGGCTGAACACGTTAAACCACAGACAAAAATTTGGTGCGGTATCCGAGAGGCTGCCCACCGACGAAGTCGGCAAGATGCACGCACAGCGTGCTCCGAAAGCCACTTCAAGCAGTAAAATTTGGTGAGGTGTCCGAGTGGCTGAAGGAGCACGCCTGGAAAGTGTGTATACGGCAACGTATCGAGGGTTCGAATCCCTCCCTCACCGCCA
>NZ_JBFODJ010000025.1:0-1343 GCF_040908265.1 Aeromonas sp. R5-1 | reverse complement strand
GTGTGGCTTGTTTTGTTTAGCGACTAATCAGATCGCACAAACTGGACTGAGTTCCCTTCCTCCGGTGATCTACTATTCGGAACAGCTATTTAGCAGGGCTGAGGCCCCCAAGGCACCTTGATCCCAGTGCCGTAGCAATATCCGCAACGCATGCACTATGCAAAGACCCAGACTCACCAGATAAATGAGGGCTAACGCCACTTCAATCAAATCCGATATGCCGTAGGGATCATTCGAATTGTGATAAAGCAGGTCATAGCCAAAGGCGCGAAATCCGAGTCTTAACAGAAACAGGGAAAAGCAGATGATGGCCAGTCGTTTTGTTTTTCGGCTGATTTCTGTCATGCAACTTATCAAGTATTCCAACGTTTACTTATGGGGCTGATATGCAGCAGAGCTGGGACACCCATCTTTTCGAATGTTAGCAATGCCATGTCTGGCTAATAAAGGTATGTGTCTATGATTTGTGATATAAAAGTATTCCAAGATTATCCTGCATTATTTGGTATAACAGTCATTAGATAGAAAACGGTACTAATCTGATAGCTGTGAGTAAAGGACACCCACCTACCTGTATGCTGGCTATGCTACGCCTTGCTCAGAAAGATGGATGTCCTAAATTTTCTATACGAAGTTACCTGTCAAATTCTTTGCCAACGTTGAGCGCCTTGTACAGACCATAGAATATTTGGTAGTCGCAGCCTTCTTTTACTTTTGGATTTATATCTCCGTAACTGCGTTGCCTGAAACACCACCGAATATATGGTTTATCCTCAAATGGATATTCTATATAACTAAGAATGTTTAGACCGTAAAGGAATTGAAGGAAATCAGGTGCCGTTGACATGAATTTTGGAATTGTTGCACTACTCGCAGATATAGACATATAAAAACTATCGTAGTACGATAGATATTCTTCGTATGTAAACTTATGTCTTCCATTGAGGTGCTTGAAGAATTTTAGGAAAAGATTGTACTCTTCTTCACCATAATAGAAAGTTAGGTGATCTTTAATCTCACCTAACAAATACTCGGAATAGGCGCGCTTGAACTCTGCATTATCAAATTCCTCGTACTTGAAGTATCTCTTGGTAACTCCATTTTGTTTGGATATTCCCTGTAGTATGGCCAGCATTGTAACTATATCTCTAGGTCGGTAGTATGACCACCTTAAGAAGTTTATAAAAGAAGTATGATGGTCAAAATTTTCCATGATGTTTGGAGCATCCCATGGAAAGTAGTGATCCCAAGGAAGGTGCGAACAAGTCCCTGATATGAGATCATGTTTGTCATCTGGAGCCATGGAACAGGGTTCATCATGAGTCATCAACTTACCTTCGCCG
>NZ_JBFODJ010000024.1:0-62197 GCF_040908265.1 Aeromonas sp. R5-1 | reverse complement strand
GTCGCTGCGCTGCGGGATGACTGCTTTTATCCCTCTGCGCCGGAGTTCGGCCCGCAAAGCCCTGCTGCTATAGGCCTTATCTGCGGCAAGATGCGTTGGTCACGTGCGATAACGGCCTGATGAAGTCGGGATCCTTGCCATGGCCAACGCACTTGTCGCATATCTGATTTCCGCTGATTGCCCCGGCGAAAGGCAGAACCCCAGCGGTAAACCATTACCATCAGTGACCAAGTGAATTTTGCTGCCAAAACCACCACGAGAGCGACCAAGTGCTTGATTCACCGGAGTGTTTTTTTACGCGCTCCGGCAGCATCTTTGGATGCCCTGACATTGGAGCCGTCCAGGCACCACAGGTCGAAATCGATGAGCCCTTCTTCATTGAGCTTGAGTTGCAGCGCTTCCAGAATGGCATCAATCCGGCCTGCATCCTGCCAACGCCGGAAGGTGTTGTAGACCGAATTCCATGGTCCGAAACGTTCTGGAAGGTCTCGCCAAGGAGCTCCGGTGTGGAGTATCCAGAGAATGCCATCGAGCACTTGGCGCGGTTCATGGGTAGGGCGCCCGATCAGGCTTCGAGAAGAAAACTGGGGCTCGATAAGCCCCCATTGTGCATCAGTCAGCTGATAACGGTGGGACACGGAATGGATCTTAAGCTGTTGAGAAGATGTGAGATTATATCTTCATCACTTTAAGAACACAGCCTAGGCTGTTGCTGGCCAGGAAGTAGCCACTCGGCACCGGGTCAACCCGTCTACCAATCTCACCATAAGGATAGAGAGATGAGTCACGTGCAACAGTTGTTCAACGGGGGCGAGAGCGCCGGTACTTTCCAGCTCAACTTCAACAACAACCGTGCCTACGAGCTGTTTGGCCGGGAGTACCTCAAGTGCTATGCCAACCTCAGCGCCAAGGGGAAGATGAGCAAGCCCCTGCCCACCGGGCCGCTGAGCTACACCGTCGACTTCGCCATGGATTGCGGCTGCAGTTCGGTGCTGTTTGACTTCAACCTCGCCTACAAGAAGACCTTCGGCAACCAGTTGCAGGCCCCCCTGTGGCGCGAGTCGGACTACGAGGCCGTAGCTGGTGCTCTGCCAGCTGGTGCGCGAGGCACCGGCCAACCGCCTGAGCAACCATGATCAGTTCGCCGAGGCCGAGGCCTTCTTCAACGACGTCAATCTGCCCGACACCGTCCGGGCGGTGGGCAGTGATCCCTATGCCGACAAGGACGGCCTGGTGGAGTTCATCGTGGCCAACGAGCTGCTGGACGATCCCGCAGTCATGGCCAAGCTGGCGGAACAGAAGGCCTACCTCATCGCCATCACCTCCGTGGTCACCGCCTACATCAACCGTTACGCCGAAGCCTATGGCGAGCAGTACAAGACGGACGCGGATCTCTGGGCCAGGGCCCTCTCCAAGATCCCCCTGATGGGGCCGAGCAAGATCGATCAGCAGAGCTACAGCCGCCACATCAAGGGGCTCAGCATCGCCACCGACTTCATCAACTTCATCATGGACGTGGTGGTGAGCCAGGGCACCACGGCGCTGGCCAGCTTCAACAAGTTCCTGCAAAAGCAGGGGGATGCCATCCGCTTCGGGGTGGAGAACAACAAGGACTTCACAAGACCATCACGGTGGGGGTCACAGTGGAAGTGTTCAAGGTGGGCAACGAGCTGGTCTATGTGCCGAAGATCAAGCAGTACCGCGTCAACTTCGACCGCCAGAACAGCAAGTTCACCTCCGCCTGTGCCAGCGCCGAGTTCGTCGACATCTACTTCAACTACCTCTATGCCGCCAACGTGTTCGACTACGAGGCCCTCAAGGACCCCGAGATCAAGCGCGACTTCGACAACTTCATCCAGAAGCAGCGCAAGGCACAAATTGAAGAAGCGGATACCTTCTTCAACGATGACTTCCCGCCCCTGGAGCCCAAACAGGTCAGCCGCAGCAAGGCCACGGTCTAACCCCGCCAGTCAAAAAAACAGCCGGCAGATGCCGGCTGTTTTTTTAGGTGGGCCTCAGGCCCGTTTCTCTTCAAGCCAGGCCCCCTGGCTCTGCATCTCGAACAGCTGGGCATAATGCCCCCCCAGCGCCATCAGCTCGCCGTGGGTACCGCGCTCGCTCACCCACCCGCGGGAGAGCAGCAGGATTTCATCGGCATCCACAATGGTGGAGAGGCGGTGAGCGATGGCGATGGTGGTGCGGCCACGGCGCGCCGCCGAGAGCGCCTGGGAGAGGGCGAGCTCGGTCTGGGAGTCCACGCTCGCGGTCGCCTCGTCCAGGATGAGGATGCGCGGATCCCCCACCAGGGCGCGGGCAAAGGAGAGCAGCTGGCGCTGGCCGGCGGAGAGGTTCTTGCCCCCCTCCTCCATCAGGGTGGCCAGGCCATCGGGCAGGCGGCGCACGAAATCGGCCAGCTGCACCTCCTCCAGGGCCTGCCAGAGCCGCCCATCCTCGATGCCGTCACGCCCAAGGCGCAGGTTCTCGGCCAGGGTGCCGACGAAGATGAAAGGATCCTGCTGCACCAGGCCGATGCTGCGGCGCACCGCCGAGAGGGCCAGGCCGTTCATGGGGTGATCATCGAAGTGGATGCTCCCCCGATCCAGGGGGTAGAAACCCATCAGCAGGCTGATGATGGTGGACTTGCCGCTGCCGGTGTGGCCCACCAGCGCCAGCATCTGGCCCGGCCGTGTGGCAAAGCTCACATCTTGCAGTACCTGCTGCTCCCCGTCGTAGGAGAAGCCCACCCCGTCGAAGCGTACCCGTCCCTCCAGGGGGCGCACCTCCCCGTCGGTGCTCTCGCGGGTTTCATCGAGCAGGGCGAACACCCGCTCCCCCGCCACCATGGCCTGCTGCAACTGGTTGAGCTGGTTGGTCATCTCGATGAGGGGCTCGATCATCCGCCCCAGATAGCTGATGAAGGCGTAAAGCACCCCCACCTGGATGGCCCCCGCCGTGCTCAGCCCCTCGTGGGCGAACAGGGCCAGCAGACCGATGAGCACCATCATGTAGAAGAGATCGATGAGGGGGCGCAGCAGGATGCCGTTGATCTTGAGGCTCTTGATCCGCGCCTGCCAGTGCTGCTGGTTCACCCCCGCAAAGGCGTTGGCGAAGTGGCGCTCCTGCACCATGGCCTGGATCACCGGCATCCCCTGCAACGACTCGTTGAGACGGCTGTTGATGTCGGAGAGCAAGGATCGGGTCGCCCGCACCACGGGCACGCTCAGTTTCTGATAGAGCCACATCACGGCTCCCACCGCCGGCAGCAGGGTGGCGCACACCAGCATCAGGCGCAGATCCAGCAGCGCCATGGAGAGCAGGATGCCGCACAGGAGCACCACTTTTTGCACCAGGAGCCCTATCACCTGGACATAGAGGTTCATGATCGCCTCGGTGTCGTTGGTGATGCGGGAGATGAGGGAGCCCGAGCGGTGCTTGTCGAAATAGCGGGCAGGCAGGCGGATGGCGGTGGCGAACACCTGCTCGCGCAGACGCTGCACCACCGCCTGGGCGATGCGGTTGAAGCGCAGGGATTGCAGATAGAAGCCGGCCGCCGACAACACCTGCAGCCCCAGATAACCGGCGGCAAGGGCGGCGATGATGCCCCACTCCAGCCGGCGCGGCGCCAGGTAGTCATCGATGAAGAGCTTGATGAGCAAGGGGCCCGCCACCTCGGCGCCGGTGGCGAGCAGCAGGCAGATGCCCGCCTGCACCAGCCAGCGGGGGTAGCTGGCGCAGTAGGCGAGCAGCCGTTTGATGGTTGGATTCACAGACTTGCCTCCAGCGCAACGTTCCACGGGAATTGACTCTCTTTGCTCCCCTCTCCGCTCGCGGGAATCGGGTGAGGGGTGAGGGGTGTCTGGGGCCTTGTCATCCTGTTCACAGGCTCTCCTCCACGTCCTGCTCCAGGCGCTGGTAGCGGACCATGTCCGCGTACCAGCCGTTCCTGGCCATCAGGGTCTCGTGACGGCCCCGCTCGCTGATCGCTCCCTGCTCCAGCACCAGGATCTCGTCCGCCTGCTCCACCGCCGTCATGCGGTGGCTCACCAGCACCAGGGTGCGCTTATGGACCTTGAGGGCCAGCAGGATCTGCTGCTCGGTGTGGGCATCCACCGCCGAGAGGGCGTCATCCAGCACCAGGATAGGGGCATCCAGCAGCAGGGCGCGGGCGATGGCCAGACGCTGCTTCTGACCACCGGAGAGGGTCACCCCCTTCTCCCCCACCTCGGTTTCATACCCTTTGGGGAAGCGGCTGATGTCGTCGTGAACACAGGCGATGCGCGCCACCCGCTCAATCTCCTCCCGGCTCGCCTCGGGGCGGCCCAGGGCGATGTTGGCCGCGATGGTGGTGGAGAACAGAAACGGCTCCTGGGGCACATAGGCAAACTGGCTGCGCAGCTCACCCAGCGACAGTTGCGAGATGGGCACCTCCCCCATGCGGATCTCCCCGGCCGTGGGGTTGGCCAGGCGCATCAGCAGCTTGAGCAGGGAGCTCTTGCCTGCCCCGGTGCGTCCCACTATCCCCAGCATGGCGCCAGCCTGCAGGGTGACATCCACCCCCTGCAACAGGGTGCGTTGCTCCAGCCGGTAGCCCAGCCCCTGCACCCGCAGGGGAAACGCCGAGGCCAGCGCCACGGGATGGGCCGGCTCCTCGATGTCGCTGCGCTCCCCCAGCAGGCTTTCGATGCGCGAGTAGGCGGCGCTGCCCCGCTCGATGATGTTGAACAGCCAGGCGATGGCGAACATGGGCCAGATGAGCTGGCCGAGGTACATGGTGAAGCTGGTGAGCTCCCCCAGAGTCAGCTTGTCTTGCAGCACCAGGGCGCTGCCCCCTGCGACCGCCAGAAAATAGGAGCAGCCGATGCACAGGTAAATCACGGGGTCGAACTTGGCGTCGATGCGGGCCACCGCCATGTTGCGCTCCCCCGCCTGACGGGTCAGCTCGGCAAAGCCCTCGTCCTCCAGGGATTCGACCGCGTAGGATTTGAGCACCCGCACCCCGGAGAGGGCCTCCTGGGTCTTGTTGTTGAGGCGGGAGAAGGCCCCCTGCGCCGCCTTGAACTCCTTGTAGATCTGGGTCCCGAAGCGGTTCATGAAGAAAGCCATCACCGGCAGGGGCAGCAGGGAGAGCAGGGTCAGCTGCCAGGAGTACTGGCTGCACATGATGGAGAGCACCAGGATGCCGACGATGAAGGAGTCCACCAGGGTCAGCACCCCTTCCCCTGCGGTCATCTCCACCGCCTGGATGTCGTTGGTGGCGTGGGCCATCAGATCACCGGTGCGGTGGCGCTGGTAGAAATCCGGGCTCATGCGGGTGAAGTGGCTGAACAGCCGGTTGCGCAGCACGTAGGCGAGCCGGTAGGAGGCACCGAACAGCATGACCCGCCACACATAGCGCAGCAGGTAGATAAGCAGTCCCAGGCCAAAAAGCCCCGCCAGATAGCCGGTCAGGGTGCCGCTGTCCAGGTCACCCTTGGCGATGCCATCCACCACCCAGCCCACCACCTTGGGGGGGATCACGGTCAACAGGGCCACCAGCATCAGCAGGGAGATGGCCACCAGATAACGCCGCCACTGATCCTTGAAAAACCAGCCAAGCCGCAAAAATACGCTCACAGAGAAGTCCTTGGTCGCGGCGCGCTGCCGCGTGATCGTGAAGAGAAGCTCAATACAATCGCCCCCTGGCGGGGGCGAACGAGTGGGTCATCATAGCCTGAAGCGGGTGACTTGAGAACGATTGCTATCTTGCCCTCCCTCAGAGCCGCTTGTCGGGGGGTGAGAACGGGAAGGCGACCGACTCCTGCTGCTCTCCGGTGAGCAGGAAGTGGGAGACCTCCTCCCGGGTCTGGGTAAAGACCTGCTGCAACTGGTTGAGCTCCCCCTCGCTCAGCTCCTCCTGCAGCCGCAGCCGCCACTCCAGTTCCCCGGCCAGCAGTTGCAGGCGGGAAGCGGAGATGTTGGCCGAGACCCCCTTCAGGGTATGCAGCAAACGGCACGCCACTTCGGGCTGCTGGCGACGCAGGGCGGTGCGGATGTCCCACAGATCGTCCTTGTGCTCGGAGAGGAACAGCTTGAAGAGGATCTGCAGCGCCTCCCTGTCATGCTCCAGCCGGCGCAGGGCATCCTCCAGATCCAGCACGCCCATGAGGGCCGGCGGCTTGACCTCGATGGGCACCTTGGGCTCCCCGCCGCTGCTCTTCACCCATTGCAGCAGGTTGTTGTAGAGATCGAGCTTGCTCACCGGCTTGGTGACATAGCCGTTCATGCCGACGCCAAGGCAGCGCTCCCTGTCCCCCGGCATGGCGCTGGCGGTGAGGGCGATGATGGGCACATCGTGCTTGTCCACCATCTTGCGGATCTGGCGGGTGGCATCCAGCCCGTCCAGCACCGGCATCTGCAGATCCATCAGGATGACGTCAAACGGCTGCTCCGCCACCTGCTCCACCGCCTCGCGGCCGTTGTCCACCACGGTGACCTTGGCCTCCACCCGGCGCAGGTACTCCAGAATGAGCTGCTGGTTGACCCGGTTGTCCTCGGCCAGCAGCACCCGGGTACCACGCAGCAGCTCCCGGAACTGCTGCTGATCCCCCTGGGCCTCCGCCTGGCGGACCTTGCTGTCATGGGAGCTGCCGTTGAGCAGTTCGTCCACCTTGGCCAGCAAGGCGTTTTCGGTCATGGGCTTGGCCAGGAAATGGGTCAGTCCCATGCTCTCCATCCGCCCGTGCAGCCCCTCCCTGGACCAGGCGCTGGTCATCAGGACAGGCAGGCGCCGCCACTGGCTGTGCTGGTACATCTCGAGGGCCAAGTCCAGACCATCCTCCTGACCCATGCGCCAGTCGAGGATGGCGAGGCGGATGTGATGCCCCTCTTCCCGCAGCACCTGACGGGCGCGGGAGAGGCTGTTGACCGTGATGACGGACGCCCCCGCCCGCCCCAGGATGTCCTTGGCCAGTTCCAGCACCAGCTCGTTGTCATCCATCATCAGGATCAGGGGCTGGTGATCGAAGAAGACCCGGCGACCCGAGACCCCGTACACCGCCTGGGAGATGGGGATCTCGAACAGGAAGGTGGAGCCCACCCCGGGCTTGCTCTGCACGGTGATCTCCCCGCCCATCAGCCCCACCAGGCGCTGGGAGATGTTGAGGCCAAGCCCGGAGCCGCCATATTTACGGGTATTGCCCGCCTCCAGCTGGGTAAAGGGCTGGAACAGCTGGGCCTGCTTCTCCGGGGCGATGCCGATGCCGGTATCCCGCACGCTGAAGCAGACCCGCATGGGATGCTGGCTGGTGAGCGTAATGGCCACCTCCACCTCGCCCCGCTCGGTGAACTTGATGGCATTGTTCACCAGGTTGACCAGTACCTGACCGAGGCGCAGCGGATCCCCGCGCAGAAAGTCGGGCACGGCGGGAGACTTGTTGATGATGACCTCGATGTGCTTGCGCTCCGCCAGATCCGCGAACATGGCGGCGAGGGAGTCGAGCTGCTCGCTGAGATCGAAGTCGATCTCCTCCAAGGTCAACTTGCCGGACTCCACCTTGGTGAGATCCAGAATGTCGTTGATGAGCAGCAGCAAGGTGTCCGACGAGGATTTGATCTTGTTGAGATAGTCCCGCTGCTGGGGATCCAGACTGGTTTGCAGTGCCAGGGCGCTGAAGCCGATGATGGCATTCATGGGGGTGCGGATCTCGTGGCTCATGTTGGCCAGGAAGTCGCTCTTGGCCTGGGCCAGCAGCGCGGCATGGCGAGAGAGCTCGCTCAGCTTCTGGTTGCGACGCCACAGGGTCGCGGCCACTAGCGAGAAGCAGAGCAGCGCCCCCCCCAGCACCATCAGGTAGAAGCGGCTCTTGAGGGAGGAGGCCCGCTCCAGCTTGCTCTGCTTCCAGGCGGGCAGTGAGCTCAGCCCCTTCATCTCCACCACCTGATTGCGCAGGCGATGGTACTCCATCACCTGCTGATTGAACTCCTGGCCCAGCCGGACGAGGGCCGCGACCCTCGGCTGCTCGCCATAGCGGTCAAGCAGGTGCTGCTGGAGTTGCAACAGTTGTCGCTGCTCGTTCTGATCCCAGCTACGTCTGAGGTAGTGGTGCAGGCGCATGAGTTCGGTCAGGTCGCGGTACTGCGCCTCACCGACCGGCAGGGTGCCTTGCAACGCCTTGAGCTGGCCCTGGAAGCGGGGAGCCAGATACTCGATGGTCATCTCCATGGTGTAGAGCCTGGCGAGATCCAGCAGATAACCGTCGATGTCCCGCTGCAACGCCTGGGAGCCGGGGTCGTCCACCGACTCCGGATCCTCGTGCACCAGCCTGACGAACCTGTCCAGGTGACTGGAAAGCAGGCTCAGGCGTTGCTGTACGCTGCCATCGCTGGCCTTCTCGCGCCCCAGCAGATAGACGGTATCGGTATTGACCCGATTGAGCACCATCTCAGCCGCCACGCTCAAATCGAAGGCACGCTGCTGCTGGCTGAGCAACTGCCAGCAATAGGCAGAAAAGCCCACCAGCGATACGATGATAAGGCCAAAGACAACACGATTGCCCCGTGCAACACTCTTCATCCCGTCTCGATTCTCATGTCATGGTCGGCCATCCGGTGACATCAGGTCACGGCCGGAGGCCAACTGTGAAAAACCACTGAGTGCTATGTTACCGTTAGTCGGCGCTCTGATTGCAATAAAGATGTTGCCGGGCCATGAAATAAGGAAGCAATTATGTCACTTGTCACCACCTATTGTAGCCAATGCTTTACCCGCAACCGCCTGCCTGTCGAAAAAGCAGACTCAAACGCGAAGTGTGGCCGCTGTCGTCACGCCCTCTTCGAACAAACCCCGGTGGCGGGGCGTCAGGCCAGCTTCGATGCCCTGATCCAGTCCGACATCCCGGTGGTGGTGGACTTTTGGGCAAGCTGGTGTGGCCCCTGCCTGCAGTTTGCCCCCGTCTTTCAGGAGGTCGCCCGGGAGCTTGAGCCCCGCCTTCGCTTCGTGAAACTCGATACCGAGCAGGAGGCCGCCATCGCAGGTCGCTATGGCATTCGCAGCATTCCTACCCTGATGGTCTTCCAGCGGGGGGAGATCCTGGCACAGCGCAGCGGCTCCCTGCCCAAGAGCCTGTTCAAGGAGTGGCTGCTCTCCTTCACCTCCCCCGTCAAATGAAAATGAAATGTTTCATTTCTGTTTGATTGAAGATCCATTTTCACTTGACTCTGTGAGTCGCCACATGATTTGACCATATCCCCCTGTTTCAAACAGGGGGATATATGTAACCTCGGCATCACAACAACAACCATAAATTAACCGAGAGAACGTTATGCACACATCGGCTGTACCTCCGACTCCCCCCTCACGCTGGCTGGACATCAAGTCCGGGATCGTCATCCTGGATCTGCTCCTGCTCTGCGCCATGCTGGCATGGCTCCCGTTTGACCCCATGGTCAACAAGGGGCTGGCCATCCTGATCTTCATCGCCATCCTCTGGCTGACCGAGGCAGTGAACATCACCATCACTGCCATCTCCATCCCGGTGCTCGCCACCCTGCTCGGGGTGTTCGACATGAGCAAGTCGCTGACCGACTTTGCCAACCCCGTCCTGTTCCTCTTCTTTGGCGGCTTTGCCCTCGCGGCAGCCCTCTCCAAGCAGGGACTCGACACCCAGATCGCCGGCAAGGTGATGCAGCTCGCCAAGGGACACCTGGGCTGGGCTTCCATCGTGCTCTTCACCATCACGGCCGCCCTCTCCATGTGGATCAGCAACACCGCCACCGCGGCCATGATGATGCCGCTGGCACTCGGCATGCTGAAGGGGCTGGACGTTCACAAGGAGCGCCGCACCCTGGTCTTCGTGCTGCTTGGCGTCGCCTATAGCGCCAGCATCGGTGGCATCGGCACACTGGTGGGCAGCCCCCCCAATGCCATCGCCGCCGCTCAGATGGGCTTGGGCTTCACCGACTGGCTGGAGTTCGGCATCCCCGTGGTGATCATCTTCATGCCGGTAGGCATCGGCCTGCTCTATCTGGTCACCCGTCCTAATCTCTCCCACCAGGTCAGCACCGAGCAGGTCACCATCGAGTGGACAGGCCAGCGCAAGGTGACCCTGGCCATCTTCCTGACCACGGTGCTGCTGTGGATTGGATCCCAGCCTCTTGCCAAGGCACTGGGCGGCATTCCCCAGTTCGATACCCTGATCGCCATGGGCGCCATCCTGGCCATCGCCGTCAGCCGGGTCGCCAGCTGGGATGACATCAACCAGAACACCGACTGGGGCGTGCTGCTGCTGTTCGGGGGTGGTCTCACCTTGAGCGCCATCCTCAAGCAGACCGGGGCCAACGCCTTCCTGGCGGAGCACCTCTCCAGCGGCCTCTCCTCCATGCCCATCTTCGTGATCCTGCTCTGCCTGGCCGCCTTCGTGGTGTTCCTGACCGAGCTGGTCTCCAACACCGCCACCGCCGCGCTGCTGGTGCCGCTGTTCGCCGGGGTGGCCGAGGCTCTGGGGGTCTCCCCCATCGTGGTCTCCGTGCTGATCGCCGTCGGCGCCTCCTGTGCCTTCATGCTGCCGGTGGCCACGCCCCCCAACGCCATCGTCTTCGCCAGCGGCCATATCCAGCAGCGGGAGATGATGCGGGCCGGCCTGGTACTGAACCTGGTGTTCACCGTCATCCTGACCATGCTGGCCTATTTCATGGGGGATATCCTCCACTGAGGTTCGCCCCCTAATGCCCCTCCAAGCCCCGCATCGCCGGGGCTTTTTCTCGCCCCGAAACCACCGCACTCCCTACCCGTGACATCACGGCGACATTAACTCGCACTTAAGAAATCACCTCCATGATGCTGACAACGGCCATCACGCAGCCATGGCTGACGATGGCGATGATCATGGACATCACGACAAGGGGATCACCTCATGGGAAAGACGATGCAGAACAACCGTGAAATCATGGTATGGGATCCGGTGGTCAGGGGATTTCACTGGGCCACTGTGCTGTTGTGCGTGCTGAATCTCTTCATCCTTGAAGAGGGGGCGCGCAACCACCGCTATGCGGGATATGCGCTGGCCGGACTGCTGGCACTGCGCATCGTATGGGGATTCATCGGCTCCTATCATGCCCGCTTCGCCCAGTGGCTGCCGACACCGACCGGCGTCATCACCTATCTCAAGGAGACGATCAAGGGGCGCCACCCCTACTATGCCGGTCACAATCCTTTGGGGTCCTTGATGATACTGCTGCTGTTGACCTGCCTTGTCGGCACCGCCGCCAGCGGGATCATGACCGAATACGGGCCGCTCTCCGGCACCCATCGCATGGAAGAGATCCACGAGTTCTTTGCCAAGGGGCTGCAGGTGACCATCTTCGTCCATGTACTGGCCGTCATCGCCCTGGATCGCCTGGTACGGGGCGATCTCGTCAGGGCGATGATCACCGGCAAGAAACGGGTGCCGGCGGACACCCGGGTGGTCGACAGGCCCTGAGCCTCTCTCAACCCGACAGATGAAAAAAAACCCCGCATCGCGGGGTTTTTCACTGGAGCAGACATCAGCCGACGCTGCAGCTCGTCAGTTTCCAGATCCGGTCTACGTAATCCTGGATGGAGCGGTCGGAGTTGAACTTGCCCATGGTGGCCGAGTTGATGATGGCCTTCTTCGCCCACAGGGCCGGATCCCGGTACCAGGCGTCGATCAGCTTGTGCGCCTCGGAGTAGGACTCGAAATCCGCCAGGGTCAGGTAAGGGTCTCCCCCTTCCAGCAGGGAACGCTTGATAGAGGAGAGTTCCCCCGGGCGACCCGGCGTGAAGTAGTCGGTATCAAACCAGTCCAGCACGGCTTTCAGTTCGGAGTTGGCGTAGTAGAAGTCATACGGGTTGTAGCCGCGCGCCTTCAGGGACTTCACCTCGTCCACATTCAGACCGAAGATGGCGCAGTTTTCGGCACCCGCCTCTTCGGCGATCTCGATGTTGGCTCCATCCAGCGTCCCGATGGTGATGGCACCGTTCAGCGCCATCTTCATGTTGCCGGTACCGGATGCTTCGTAACCTGCGGTGGAGATCTGCTCGGAGACATCCGCCGCCGGGATCAGCTTCTCGGCAAGGCTCACGCGGTAGTTCGGCATGAACACCACTTTCAGCTTGCCCTGGATACGGGCGTCGTTGTTGACCCGCTCCGCCAGCTTGTTGATGGCGTAGATGATGTCCTTGGCCAGCTTGTAGCCGGGCGCCGCCTTGGAGCCGAAGATGAACACCCGCGGATGCATGTCATAGTCCGGGTTCGCCAGCAGGCGACGGTAGAGCGCCATGATGTGGATGAGGTTCAGCTGCTGGCGCTTGTACTCGTGCAGACGCTTGATCTGGACGTCGAAGATCGCCTCCGCGCTCACGTCGATGCCGGTTTCCGCCTTGATGACCTTGACCAGCTTCTCCTTGTTGTGGCGCTTGATGGTCATGAACTGCTGCTGGAACGCCTTGTCGTCGGCAAACTTCACCACGCTGCGCAGCTTGTCCAGTTGCAGCGGCCACTCCTTGCCCACCACCTCGTTGTAGAGTTCGGCCAGTTCCGGGTTGCAGGCCAGCAGCCAGCGACGGGGAGTCACACCATTGGTGACGTTGCACATCTTCTCGGGCCACAGCTCGGCATACTCGGGGAAGAGATCTTCCTTCACCAGCTTGGAGTGGATCTCGGCCACGCCGTTCACCTTGGAGGAGCCGATGACGCACAGGTTGCCCATACGCACCTTGCGCACGTCACCCTCTTCGATGATGGAGAGCTTGGCCTTGATGGCATCGTTGCCCGGCCACTTGGGCTCCACCAGCTCGTTCAGGAAGCGGGCGTTGATTTCATAAATGATCTCGAGGTGACGGGGCAGTACCTTCTCGAACAGGCTGACGGACCACTTCTCCAGCGCTTCCGGCAGCAGGGTGTGGTTGGTGTAGGAGAAGACCTGATAGCAGATGCCCCAGGCGGTATCCCAGTTCAGCCCCTCTTCGTCCACCAGCACGCGCATCAGCTCGGGGATGGCCACGGTGGGGTGGGTATCGTTGAGCTGGATGGCGATTTGCGCGGCAAAGTTGCTGAAGTCACTGCCATGCACCCGCTTGTAGCGACGCATGATGTCCTTGATGGAGCAGGCGCAGAAGAAGTACTGCTGGATCAGGCGCAGCTCCTTGCCGGCGTCGGTCTCATCGTTCGGGTAGAGCACCTTGGAGATGGTCTCGGCCTGGGCCTTCTCGGCCTGGGAGTCGATATAACCACCGGCGTTGAACACGTCCCAGTCGAAGAACTCGGAGGCGCGGGATTCCCACAGACGCAGGATGTTGACGGTGTGACCACCGAAGCCGACCACCGGAATGTCCCAGGGCACCCCTTTGATCTTGCGACCGGCGTGCCACACCTTCTTCAGGCCACCCTTGTCACCAAAGACGGTCTCCACGTAGCCGTAGAGCGGGATCTCCTGCACCGATTCCGGGCGGCAGATCTCCCAGGGGTTGCCATATTCGCGCCAGGAGTCCGGACGCTCGATCTGACGGCCATCCTGAATTTCCTGACGGAACAGGCCGTGCTCGTAGTGGATGCCATAGCCCACCGCCGGGTAGTTCAGAGTGGCCAGGGAATCGATGAAGCAGGCAGCCAGACGACCCAGGCCGCCGTTGCCAAGGGCCATGTCAGGCTCTTGTTCACACAGATCGGTCAGTTCCAGACCAAGTTCACCCAGCGCCTCTTCACAGACTTTGTAGAGGGAGAGGTTGTGCAGGTTGTTGGAGGTCAAACGCCCCATCAAAAATTCAGCAGAGAGATAGTGAATCGCACGAGTATCTTTCTTGAAGTGAGCCTGCTGAGTACGGGTCAGGCGCTCGTACACCTGTTCATTGACGGCGGCAGCGGTCGCTTTCCACCAGGCATCCGGAGAGGCTTTCTGTTCGCTTGTACCCAAGGTAGAACGCAGGTGACGCACGATACTCGCCTTGAGCTGATCTTTATCCAGTTGGAGATCCTGGTCTGTCTTCTTCTTGGTAGCCATAAACCATTTTCCTTCGTTACAAATAAAAAATGTCATCCCATCGGGTGGACCGGCGCTGTTGTTATCTCAGAATATGCTCCGGCGGGGGCATACTAGCTAAAGCCAAGGGTTTAAAAGTTAACGTGAGTCACACTTTAACGCATAAAAATGACAGTTTCACCATGAAAACCCTTTCCTTGAGCCAGCCTGAATGAAATATAAATTTCGTTTTAAATCATAGTGATATAAGAAAACAAAAAAGATAGTTTCATGAATAGGTTTTCAATGATTGCCTGTGACTGAAAATACGTGAAAATAACCGCCGACTAGGGAGAAATTGAAAGCGCTTTCAATTCACACCCCCTCGTCAGGTAATAAAAAGGATGCCCCAATCGGAGCACCCTTTGATTTCAATTAACCATGTGCCTTGAACTGATTGCTCATAGGGTCGTAGTGATACCCGATCTGTTGCAGACGGGTAGCCAGCTGATCTTCTGTCATGTCGTAGTAAGCCAGCAGCTCTTCCAGACCATCACACTCCAGCCGCAGCTTCTCGTTGATGATCCCGAGCAGAATGTTCGCATCCAGTCGTTGCAAGGTACTAACGTCCATCTCGCTCCCTCCTCTCCCTATACAGGACTGTATAACCATGAGCGCCGACCCGAAGTTTGTCTACAGGTTAAAAAACACCCTGTATAAGGAAGATATAAATATCCTTTTTAATCATGTAGTTAAAGTCATCTCCTGTTAATCGGCTCACACTTTTAGCCACAAATGACTTGTCACTCCTTGCGAACAGAACTACTGTATGCGCATACAGCATGGTTATTCATACAGGAACGACATATGAGCCAGCCCCTGAATCTTTGCCCCCCCTCCTCCTCTGCCGGTCTGATCACCACCTGGCCCACTCGTCATCAGAGCAAGATGGGACAAGAGCAGCGGCGCGGCCCTCTCCATCAGGAAGCGCCGCTGCTGGATGCCCTGGGGCAACTGAGTCAGTCTGACAGTGGCTGGATCCTGCTCGTCGCCCCGCCCGGTCTGCCCGCCGCCGCGCAATTGCAGGCCAGAGGGATCAATCCTGCCAGGGTGCTTGTCGTGCACGCCCCCAAGATCAAGAATTGGCAGCGCCTGCTGGAGCAGAGCCTGATCAATGGTCACTGCGCCGCCGTGCTGACCTGGCTGCCCGAACAGGTCGCCCTGGACCGGAGCACATTGAGCACCCTGGGCCAGCGTGCCGGTGTCCTGACCCGCTTCTTCGAGCCCGCAACCCCTCTGGGTGGGGCACTGAGCTACGGCGGCCAGGATATCTACCTGAACCACTGATCGCCCCTTCGGCGTGACAGCCAATGCGCCGGCATTGCCCACCGGGTTATCCAGGCTTCCGACCCGGGATGCCATGGCGACAAAGACAAAGCAGCACAGCAGCACAGCAGCACAGCAGCACAGCAGCACAGCAGCACAGCAGCACAGCAGCACAGCAGCACAGCAGCAGTAAATTTGCTCAGGCCCAGACCGTCAAATGGGGCCCGCAAAAAAAGGCGACCCGAGGGTCGCCTTTCAACATGCTGCTGTACGGGGGCTAATCGCCCTCCGTTTGCATCGAAGTCCGATTGATCAAGCCAGCTTGGTCTCCAGCTCGGCAATTTTGGCGGACCAGTAGGCCGGGCCGGTCTCGTGGATGTTGTTGCCCTGGGAGTCGACCGCCACGGTGACCGGCATGTCTTCCACCTCGAACTCGTAGATGGCCTCCATCCCCAGATCGGCAAAGGCCACCACGCGCGCCTTCTTGATGGCTTTCGCTACCAGATAGGCGGCGCCGCCCACCGCCATCAGGTAGACAGCCTGGTGCTGCTTGATGCTCTCGACCGTCTTGGGGCCGCGCTCGGACTTGCCGATCATGCCGATAAGGCCGGTTTCTCCCAGCATCATGTCGGTGAATTTGTCCATCCGGGTGGACGTGGTGGGGCCAGCCGGGCCGACCACCTCGTCACGCACCGCATCGACCGGGCCCACGTAATAGATGAAGCGGTTGGTGAAATCGACCCCTTCCGGCAGTCCTTCACCTTTTTTCAGCATGTCGGCGATGCGCTTGTGGGCGGCGTCGCGGCCGGTCAGGATCTTGCCGGAGAGCAGCACGGTATCACCGCTCTTCCAGCTGGCAAGCTCTGCCTTGGTGATGCCATCCACGTTGACCCGGCGCACATTGCCACCGGACTCACGGGTGATCTCCGGCCAGTCTTCCAGCCTGGGGGGTGTCAGCTCCGCCGGGCCGGAGCCATCGAGTTCGAAATGCACGTGACGGGTGGCGGCGCAGTTGGGGATCATCACCACGGGCTTGGAGGCGGCGTGGGTCGGTGCGGATTTCACCTTCACATCCAGCACCGTGGTCAGGCCGCCCAGCCCCTGGGCACCGATCCCGAGCTTGTTGACCTTGTCATAGAGCTCGACCCTCAGCTTCTCTTCGGTGGTCTCGGGACCACGGGCAATCAGCTCCTGGATGTCTATGTGCTCCATCAGAGCTTCCTTGGCGAGCACCGCCGCCTTCTCGGCGGTGCCGCCGATGCCGATGCCGAGCATGCCGGGCGGGCACCAGCCAGCCCCCATGGTCGGCACCGTCTTGAGCACCCACTCCACGATGTCGTCGGAGGGATTGAGCATCACCATCTTCGATTTGTTTTCGGAGCCGCCGCCCTTGGCCGCGATACTCACTTCCACCTTGTTGCCCGGGATCATGTCGATGTGCACGACAGCGGGGGCATTGTCTTTGGTGTTCTTGCGGCTGCCGGCCGGATCCGCCAGCACGGAGGCGCGCAGCGGGTTGTCCGGATTGGTATAGGCGCGGCGGGTGCCCTCATCCACCATCTCCTGGACCGTCATGTCGCTGTCCCACTGTACCTGCATGCCGATCTTGACGAAGCAGGTGACGATACCGGTGTCCTGACAGAGCGGGCGATGACCTTCGGCAGACATGCGGGAGTTGATCAGAATCTGGGCCAGGGCATCTTTGGCGGCCGGGTTGATCTCGCGGTCATAGGCGGCCTTGGCGGCCTGCACGAAATCGAGGGGGTGGTAGAAGGAGATGTACTGCAGGGCGTCAGCAATGGAATCGATAAAGTCCTGTTTTCTAATGATGCTCATATCATCCTCACTGGTCCTTGTTATCGCTTGCGCGAGCAAGGGCTTCCATATGAGCCGGGCCTTCGGCAGGTGGCAAATGCACCTGGAGCCGGCAGACTGCGGCGTGTTTTTATAACGGTGTTTTTCTTAAAAATGCCGGCGGCCATGATACGCTTGACCACCCGAACCGGCTAGGGAGCCGGGCGCAAACTGTTGCCTATGTAACAAAAAATGAAACCAAGACTGCATATCCACCATTTCGACCCGCAGGCCTCGCTCCACACCTGGTTTGCCTGCCTGCAACACCAACCCTGGGCCATCCTGCTGGAATCCGCCGGCCCCCTGGGGGCTGACAACGGTTTTGACATCATCAGCGCCGATCCGCTTGCCACCCTGGAAACCCGGGGTACCAGCACCTGCCTCACCCAGGATAACCACCAGCACCATCATGACGGCGATCCCCTCGCCCTGCTCGCCAAGACCCAGCAAGCCCTGCTTGGGGAGCGCGTTGAGGATGACTCGGGATTGCCGTTCATCGGGGGAGCCCTGGGACTCTTTGGCTACGATCTGGGCCGACGATTCGAGCGTCTGCCCGCAGTGGCGCAACAGGACATCCAGGTGCCCGACATGGCGGTCGGGATCTACGACTGGGCGCTGCTGCGAAATGTCGCGACGGGACACTGGCAACTGGCCCACTGGGGTGATGAAGCCGGCCTCGCCCGCAGGCTCGACTGGCTGATGGCGCAGCGCGAACGACCCCCCCTCCCCCTTCGCCTGACCGGCCCCTGGCAGAGCAACATGACGCGGGCCGAATACGGAGACAAGTTTGCCCGTATCCAGGCCTATCTGGCGGCGGGGGATTGTTACCAGATCAACCTGACCCAGCGCTTCAGCGCCCCTTATCAGGGGGATGAATGGTCCGCCTATCTCGCCCTGAGCGCCGCCAACAAGGCGCCGTTCTCCGCCTTTGTCCGCCTGCCGCAAAGCGCCATTCTGAGCCTCTCCCCGGAGCGTTTCCTGCTGCTCGACAAGCGCCATATCGAGACCAAGCCCATCAAGGGCACCCGGCCTCGCCACCCGGATCCCGCCCAGGATGCCAGGGTGGCCGAGTCACTCGCCAACGCCGACAAGGACAGATCGGAGAACCTGATGATCGTCGATCTGCTGCGCAACGACATCGGCCGGGTGAGCCGGCCGGGATCGGTCACTGTGCCGCATCTCTTTGCCGTGGAATCCTTCCCGGCGGTGCATCACCTGGTCTCTACCATTCACGGAGAGCTGGATGCGCGCTGGCAAGAAGTGGATCTGCTGCGGGCCTGCTTCCCCGGCGGCTCCATCACAGGGGCTCCCAAGATCCGGGCGATGGAGATCATCGAGGAGCTGGAGCCGGTGCGGCGCAATGCCTACTGCGGCAGCATCGGTTATCTGAGTCAGCACGGAAGGATGGATACCAGCATCTGCATCCGTACCCTGATCGCCGAAGCCGGTCAGCTGCACTGCTGGGCGGGGGGCGGCATCATCGCCGACTCCGATCCCGACGCCGAATATCAGGAAACCTACGACAAGGTGGCCCGCATCCTGCCACTGCTCGATGCCCTTTGATCCCATCCGGCCCTGCGGGGCCGACACAAGGAGACCCATGGAGATGACGAGTGCCGAGCTGCTGACCCGCTTTTTGCTGCAGCGCCCCGCCCCCGCCCATCGCCTGGCACTGGCCGGGCTCAAACCTGCCGCCGTGTTGATCCCCCTGGTGGAGCGCCCCGAGGGCCTGCACCTGCTGCTGACGCGCCGCAGCGCCGCCCTGCGCCACCACCCGGGGCAGATCAGCTTTCCCGGCGGGCGTCAGGACCCGGAAGACCGGGACCTCATTCACACCGCGCTCAGGGAAACCGAGGAGGAGCTTGGCATTCCCCCCTCCCAGATCCGGATCATCGGCAGCCTCACCCCTCTCAATACCGTCTCGCGCTACGATGTGCTGCCGGTCCTCGCCATGCTCGACCCAGGCTACGGGCTGACCCTGAGCCAGGACGAGGTGGCCCAGGCCTTCGAAGTCCCCCTCGCCCACGTGCTGGATCCGGGGCAGCACATAGCCCTGAGCCTGCCAAGGGCGGACGGACGTCACACCATCTATTGGATCCCTTGGGAGCAATCTTTCATCTGGGGAGCCACTGCCAGCATGATACGCCAGCTTGCCCAGCACATCTCGAAATAACATTTCGACAACATGATAAGGTGGGAAATTATCCAGTTAACATTCAAATAACACTGCATTTGATAAATAAATTTTGATTTTTTATTCTTTTGATCACATTTCTACAAGAAAGTACGGGTTTCAGCCGCACAAAGGTGAATTTGATCAACATTTTTGATTAAAAAGAAAGTATTCTTGCGCCGACTAATTAAAACCACACATTCGGGGTGAGACACATGTCCAATACTGTCACTGGCGCACAGGATGTTGCAGCCGCACAGGAGCAAGGAATCAGCTCGGTCCAATCTCGCGGTTGGAGTAAACAAGACACCACCTGGGTGATCAGCCTGTTCGGTACCGCCGTCGGTGCAGGCATCCTGTTCCTGCCCATCAACGCTGGCATGGGTGGCTTCTGGCCGCTGGTGGTGATGGCGCTGCTGGTCGGCCCCATGACCTACCTGGCCCACCGTGGTCTGGCGCGCTTCGTGCTTTCCTCCAAGCAGCCCAATGCCGACATCACCCAGGTGGTGGAAGAGCACTTCGGCGTGGGTGCCGGTAAATTGATCACCCTGCTCTATTTCTTCGCCATCTACCCCATCGTGCTGATCTACGGCGTGGGCATCACCAACACGGTGGAAAGCTTCCTCGTAAACCAGTTGCAGATGACGCCGCCCCCGCGCTGGATCCTCTCCATCGTGCTCATCATGGCCATGATGTCCGTGATGCTGGCTGGCGAGAAGCTGATGCTGAAAGTGACCGAGTTCCTGGTCTATCCGCTCATCGCCATTCTGGCGGGCATCTCCCTGTACCTGATCCCGGACTGGACCGGTGCGGCCCTGAATGAAATGCCGAGCACCAAGGATTTCGCCACCACCCTGTGGCTGACCATCCCGGTGCTGGTCTTCTCCTTCAACCACAGCCCGGCCATCTCCAGCTTCGCCCTGGCTCAGCGCCGTGATCACGGTGAGCATGCCGTCGCCAAGTCCGACGCCATCCTCAAACGCACCGCCATCATTCTGCTGGGCTTCGTGATGTTCTTCGTCTTCTCCTGCGTGATGAGCCTGACGCCGGCCCAGCTGGCAGAAGCCAAGTCCCAGAACATCGCCGTGCTCTCCTACCTGGCCAACCAGCATGCGAGCCCCATCATCTCCTACTTCGGTCCGCTGGTTGCCTTCGTGGCCATCGTCTCCTCCTTCTTCGGCCACTATCTGGGTGCCCGTGAAGGTCTGAAAGGGATGATCGTCCAGAACATGCGCAACTCCGGCAAGGCACCGAACCACAAGAAGGTGGAGCTGTTCATCATCGCCTTCTTCATCCTGACCCTGTGGGGCGTGGCCGTGATCAACCCCTCCATCCTCGGGATGATCGAATCCCTGGGTGGCCCCATCATCGCCACCATCCTGTTCCTCATGCCCATGTACGCCATCAAGCGCGTTCCGGCCATGGCGAAATACCAGGGCCAGATCAGCAACATCTTCGTGGCGACCATGGGCCTCATCGCCATCTCCGCCATCCTCTATCAACTGGTCGGCTAAGCCTTCCTGCGATACCGTCGGACCAGCATCTGGCCCGACGCCTCCCACAGCCCGGCAGATCTTCTCTGCCGGGCTGTGTTCGTTATGATCATCAGGCACTGAGCTCAGATGATCAGAGTCCTCAGATCAGAGACAGCCCTTTCACCCACTCTCTTTCCCCTTGGTGACAGCTTGCCGCTCATATTCCTTTCCCCATGGCACACGACCAAGGCGTGCTGCGTTATCCCGTCATCTGCCGCACGCCATCGGCCTTGCCAGGCAGAACACCAGAGCCCTTGTCCTTGCCAGGAACGCCCGCTCTTCGGGGTTTAGCCCAGAGAGCCGACACCCCCACCCAATGGAGCCTTTCTTCGAGGCACTCAGGGAAAGTACCGGCCACAGGGCGCAGGCAAACCGCCGAGAGGGCCTTGACCGGGCTTCCCGTACAGCGTCCGAAGAGCAGATGACCCCTTCGGTCACCAGAGGGGATGCCACAGGCCGCCATGCTGACAGCACAAACAGCCCGATATGCCCTGCCTAATGCAGTGCCGGGCACGCGGGTACAGGGAATGGCTTGTTGGCGGTGGCGAGAACACGTAAGGCGGCCAACGGGCCCCTCCCGGGAAATCACACAGGGGGATCCGAGCACTGTCAGTGCCATGACACGGCGAGAAGGTGCAGGGCGCCTGACGCGCGCGCAAATAAAAAGCGCCCTCCGAAGAGGGCGCCTGTGCAGAGCGGAACGTCTGAGGGGATCAGGCTTCGCGGCTGGGGACCGGGGCGGCATCCAGCAGGCTCTCATCCTCGGCCATGCAGGCCGCCGCAGTGAACAGCACGTCGGTGGAGCTGTTGAGGGCCGTTTCGGCGGAATCCTGCAACACCCCGATGATGAAGCCAACGGCCACCACCTGCATGGCGATGTCGTTGCTGATACCGAACAGGCTGCACGCCAGCGGGATCAGCAGCAGGGAGCCGCCCGCCACACCGGAAGCGCCACAGGCACTGATGGTGGCGACGACGGAGAGCAGAATGGCGGTCGCCATGTCCACTTCCATCCCCAGGGTATGCACCGCCGCCATGGAGAGCACGGTAATGGTGATGGCGGCGCCGGCCATGTTGATGGTGGCCCCCAGCGGGATGGAGACCGCATAGGTGTCTTCCGGCAGGCGCAGCCTCTCGGCCAGAGCTATGTTGACCGGAATGTTGGCGGCGGAGCTGCGGGTGAAGAAGGCGGTCACACCGCTCTCTTTCAGGCAGGTCAGCACCAGGGGATAGGGGTTGCGCTTGATCTTCCAGAAGACGATGAGCGGATTGACCACGAAGGCGATGAACAGCATGCAGCCGATCAGTACCACCAGCAGCTGGGCATAGCCAAACAGCGCATCGAAGCCGGTTTCAGCCAGGGTGGAGGCAACCAGACCCAGGATGCCGAGCGGAGCGCAACGGATCACGGCCTTGACGATGGCGGAAACCCCGTGAGACACATCGGAAATCAGTGATTTGGTGCTCTCATTGGCGTGACGCATGGCGATACCAAGGCCGATGGCCCAGGCCAGGATGCCGATATAGTTGGCTTCCAGCAGTGCTTTCACCGGGTTGGTCACCACGTTGAACAGCAGGGTCTGCAACACTTCCGTGATGCCCCCCGGCGGCGTGATCTCGGTAGCGCCTGCCACCAGATGCAGGTTGGAGGGGAAGAGGAAGCTCGCCACCACTGCCACGGCAGCCGCCAGGAAGGTACCCAGCACATAGAGCAGCAGGATCGGCTTCATGTTGGTCTTCTGGCCCTGCTTGTGGCCGATGATCGCCGACATCACCAGCACGAAGACCAGCAGCGGCGCCACGGCCTTCAGGGCGCCGACGAACAGGCTGCCGAGCAGACCCGCCGCCTTGGCCCACTCGGGCATGAACATCGCAAGAAGGATACCGAATACCAGACCGACCAGGATCTGGCTAACCAGACTGGTGCTGTTGACCAGTCGAATGAGGGGGTGTTGTTGTGTCATCAAGTAGTCCCTGTGCACTCATGGTGCGTGAATCATTAGTCCTGTTGGCAACCAGCCCCGCGCATTGGCACCGGTCCGTTGACGGTGACGCCGTGGGCAGCTCTTCTGGTGGATCTGTCCCGTTCGCGTGGGGTTGCGGACAGGAATATCCCATCTGCCATGGTTTTTTTCCACATAATCACTGAAAAATATCAGGGTTACCTCACAAAAAATCTACAACAATGTGATAACACAATATCAACCACGGTCAAAATGTCACCAAACCAGCCCGATCATCGGCCACCACTGGGCCAGAAGTGATATGATGACGCCCTTTTTCAGGGAGCCTTGCCATGATCACCTCTTTATTGACCCGACACTTCGGCTTTGATCGCTTGCGGCCCGGGCAGGAAGCAGTGATCAGTCGTCTGCTGGCCGGCAAGAGCGCCGCAGCCATCTTCCCGACTGGCGCGGGGAAATCCCTCTGTTATCAATTGCCCGCCCTCGCACTGCCCCACCTGACCCTGGTCATCTCTCCCCTGCTGGCCCTGATGCACGATCAGCTCGCCTTTTTGCGCAGCAAGGGGATCGCCGCCGCCACTCTGGATTCCAGCCAGACAGCGGAAGAGAGCCGGCGCGTGATGCAGCAGGCCAGCGATGGCCAGCTCAAGATCCTGATGATCTCGGTGGAGCGCCTCAAAAATGAGCGCTTTCGCCGCTTCATCGCCCACATCCCCCTGTCACTGCTGGTAGTGGACGAGGCCCACTGCATCTCGGAGTGGGGCCACAACTTTCGCCCCGACTACCTTAAGCTGCCGGATCATCGCCGTGAACTGGCCATTCCCCAGGTGCTGTTGCTGACCGCCACCGCCACCCCGGCCGTCATGGCGGACATGCAGGCAAAATTTGCCATCGACCGGGACGATCTGGTGGTCACCGGTTTCTACAGACCCAATCTGGAGCTGGCCGTCCTCCCGCTGGCCGGCAGTGCCCGCGATACCTGGCTGCGCGAGGAGCTGCACCGGGATCCGGTCGCCCCCACCATCGTCTACGTGACTCTGCAACACAGCGCAGAACAGTGCGCCGCGCAGCTACAGGCCAGCGGCATCCGGGCATGCGCCTACCATGCGGGGCTCGATCCCGCCCTGCGCAGCCAGATCCAGCGCGACTTCATGGCTGGCAGACTCGACTGCATCGTGGCCACCATCGCCTTTGGCATGGGCATCGACAAGGCCGACATTCGCCGGGTCATTCACTACGACCTGCCCAAGTCCATCGAGAACTACAGCCAGGAGATAGGCCGCGCCGGACGTGACGGGCTTCCCTCCCGCTGCACCGTGCTGGCGAGCCGCGCCCAGTTGCCGGTACTGGAAAACTTCGTCTATGGGGATACACCGGACAGGGACGCCATCGCGCACTTACTCGATATCGTGCGCCAGAGCGGCGCCGAGTGGGAATTCAGCCTGCTGCGCCTCTCCAACGAGACCAACATTCGCCAACTGCCCCTCAAGACCCTGCTGGTCTATCTGGAGATGGCGGGGGTCATTGCACCGGCCTACAGCTACTTTGCCGAGTACCGTTTCAGGTTCGTACTGGAAAAACAGGCGATCCTCGCTCGTTTCAATTCCGAACGCCGCCAGTTCCTGGAGCAGGTCTTTGCCTGCGCCCCCCAGGCGCGCACCTGGTGCACCATGGACTTCGAAGCGCTGTGGCAGGGATATCAGGGAGAACGCCAGCGCGCCGCGGCGGCGCTGGACTACCTGCAGCAGCAGGGTTGGATCGAGCTTGAAAGCAAGCAGATGACCGAGGTCTATCGGGTGCTGAGCCAGCAAATCGATACCGCGACCCTGGCCGAAGAGCTGCATGGATTGTTTGAAAAGAAAGAGCAGAGCGAACTGGCCCGCCTTCAGGCGCTGCTGGCCTTTTTCACCTCGACCACCTGCCTCAGCCATGAGCTTGCCCGCTATTTTGCCGACGACGCGGCCCCCGAGCGGTGCGGGCACTGTTCCGTCTGCCGGGGAGAGATCGCCGTGTTGCCGCCGTTACCATCACCGGGCTTGCCCAACGAGCACGGTCTGCGCACCTGGTGCGACCCGCTGATCGCCCTCTGCCATCAGCGCCATCCCAGGATCCTGACCCGTTTCCTGTGTGGCATCGCCACCCCGCTGACCACCCGTCTCAAGGCCAGGGATCTGGCCGGTTTTGGCCAGTTGGCGAACCATCCCTTCGCCGAGGTGCTGGCGGCGGTGTCAGCCCTCTATCCCGCCGAATCCTGAGCTTGCAGGTTTGGCGCCGTTCAGGCGCTGAAAAAATAAGACCCTCGCGGATGCGAGGGTCAAGCCAACGGAAACGTGCTTAAACAGAGCTTAGTATCTGCACAATCACCCACTCTCTTGCTAAAGCGATGACTGCTCGACACAGGGCCAATCTAGAGCAGTCAGAATGTAGCGTCAATGTAAAAATTAGAGCAAAAACACCAAACAAATAGCATTACGTTGACGTAAGCGACATGTTTTTTCACCCTCTATTCCCTGCCGCCCTTGCCCTTGCTGGCACCGCCCCCTGACAAAACAGAGCGTCACCATTTTCTCCCTCTGGCACACAAAGATTTATTTTTTATGTCTTTGACATTTGCATCACTGTCGTGGCAAAAATAATTTAACAGTCAGTAACATAGGTATGTCACTTACTGCTTCTTCCCGCATGAGGATCGGGAAGCTCCCGCACAAACTTAAACCAATGATGGCGATGGATTACTGGGGGCTGTTGACTAGGCTTAAGAGGTAAACAGAACAAAAGTAGTGATCCACTCTTTTTCAGGGCAAGCGACTATAACGAGGGCTAAGTTATGGGCATCTTCGAGCACTATCAACAGCGGTATGAGAAGGCCAGAGAGGAGGAGTACAGCATCCAGGAGTTTCTGGATATGTGCAAACAGGACAAATCCTGCTACGCCTCTGCCGCCGAACGTCTGCTGACCGCCATCGGCGAGCCGGAAATGATCGACACCTCGACCAATCCACGTCTCAGCCGTCTCTTTTCCAACCGCGTCGTCGCGCGTTATCCCGCTTTCAAAGACTTCTATGGCATGGAAGAGGCCATCGAACAGATTGTCTCCTATCTCAAACATTCCGCTCAGGGCCTGGAAGAGAAGAAACAGATCCTCTATCTGCTCGGACCGGTTGGCGGCGGTAAATCCTCGCTGGCAGAGAAACTCAAATCCCTGATGCAAAAAGTGCCCATCTATCGCATCAAGGGCTCACCGGTGAACGATCACCCCTTCTGCCTGTTTGACATCGACGAAGATGGCGAAATCCTCGAGAAGGAGTACGGCATCCCTCGCCGTTATCTGCGCCCCATCATGTCTCCCTGGGTCGCCAAGCGCCTTCACGAGTTTGGCGGCGACATCACCAAGTTCAAGGTGGAGAAGGTAAACCCCTCCATCCTCGATCAGATCGCCATCGCCAAGACCGAACCGGGGGACGACAACAACCAGGACATCTCCTCCCTGGTCGGCAAGGTCGATATCCGCATGCTGGAACATTTCGCCCAGGATGATGCCGATGCCTACTCCTACTCCGGTGCGCTGTGCAAGGCAAACCAGGGGATGATGGAGTTCGTCGAGATGTTCAAGGCGCCCATCAAGGTGCTGCACCCGCTGCTGACAGCGACACAAGAGGGGAACTACAACGGTACCGAGGGGCTCTCCGCCCTCCCTTTCGACGGCATCCTGCTGGCCCACTCCAACGAATCCGAGTGGCAGCAGTTCCGCAACAACAAGAACAACGAAGCCTTCCTCGACCGGGTTTACATCGTCAAGGTGCCCTACTGCCTGCGGGTGTCGGAAGAGGTGAAGATCTACGAAAAACTGCTGTTCAACAGCGAGCTGACCGAGGCCAAATGCGCACCGGGTACTCTGGAGCTGCTGGGCCAGTTCTCGGTGCTGTCGCGACTCAAAGAGCCGGAAAACTCCAGCCTCTATTCCAAGATGCGGGTCTATGACGGCGAGAGTCTCAAGGACACGGATCCCAAGGCGAAGAGCTACCAGGAGTATCGCGACTATGCCGGTGTCGACGAGGGCATGAACGGCCTCTCCACCCGATTCGCGTTCAAGATCCTCTCCCGCGTCTTCAACTTCGACCACGCGGAAGTGGCAGCCAACCCGGTGCACCTCTTCTATGTGCTGGAGCAGCAGATAGAGCGCGAGCAGTTCCCGCAAGAGCTGCACGATCGCTATCTGGAGTTCATCAAGGGTTACCTGACTCCGCGCTACGTCGAGTTCATCGGCAAGGAGATCCAGACCGCCTACCTCGAGTCGTATTCAGAGTACGGTCAGAACATCTTCGATCGCTACGTCACCTACGCCGACTTCTGGATCCAGGATCAGGAGTATCGTGACCCCGAAACCGGCCAGCTGTTTGACAGAGCATCTCTCAACAGCGAGCTGGAGAAAATTGAAAAACCTGCCGGGATCAGCAACCCGAAAGATTTCCGTAACGAAATCGTCAACTTCGTGCTGCGTGCCCGGGCCAACAATGCAGGCCGTAACCCCAACTGGACCAGTTACGAGAAGCTGCGCACCGTGATCGAGAAGAAGATGTTCTCCAACACGGAAGAGCTGCTGCCGGTTATCTCCTTCAACAGCAAAACCTCGGCCGAGGAGCAGAAGAAGCACGATAACTTTGTCGAACGGATGATGGAGAAAGGCTACACCCGCAAACAGGTGCGACTGCTCTCCGAGTGGTATCTCAGGGTACGCAAGTCATCCTGACCCTGCCGTGTTCAAGGGGGAGTTATGGCGCATTTTATCGACCGCAGGCTCAACGGCAAAAACAAAAGCGCTGTCAATCGGCAGCGCTTCATCCGCCGCTACAAGAAGCAGATAAAACAAGCGGTCTCGGATGCTGTCTCCAAGCGCAGCATTCAGGACGTGGACAAGGGCGAGAGCATCAGCATCCCGACCAAGGACATCGGGGAACCCCATTTTCATCAGGGTCATGGCGGCAAACGGGAGATGGTGCATCCGGGCAACGACCAGTTTGTCTCCGGTGACAAGATTGACCGGCCCAAAGGGGGTGGCGGCGGCCAGGGGAGTGGCGAGGGCCAGGCCTCGGATCAAGGAGAGGGCGTCGATGATTTCGTCTTCCAGATCTCCAAAGACGAGTATCTGGACTTGTTGTTCGAGGATCTGGAACTGCCGCGGCTGCAAAAGACCCAGCTCAACCAGCTGATGGAGATGAAGACCTACCGGGCCGGCTACACCTCCAACGGGGTGCCTGCCAACATCAACGTGGTGCGCTCCCTGCAAAATTCGCTGGCGCGGCGCATGGCGCTGCAGGCAGGCAAGAAACGTCAGTTGCGTGAACTGGAGGAGCGCCTGGCCCAGCTGGCCTGCGAGCCCAACGACCATTTCGCCGAAATGGCGCAACTTGAAAAAGAGATCAGGGAGCTGAAACGGCGGATCGATGCGGTCCCCTTTATCGACACCTTCGACCTCAAATTCAACAACTTTGTCAAACGGCCCGTCCCCTCGAGCCAGGCGGTGATGTTCTGCCTGATGGACGTCTCCGGTTCCATGGATCAGGCTACCAAGGAGATGGCCAAGCGTTTCTATATCCTGCTTTATCTATTCCTGAGCCGGACTTACAAGAATGTCGAGGTGGTCTACATCCGCCACCACACCCAGGCCAAGGAGGTGGACGAGCACGAGTTCTTCTACTCCCAGGAGACCGGCGGCACCATCGTCTCCAGTGCGCTCAAGATGATGAACGACATCATCAACGAACGTTATCCTGCCAACCAGTGGAACATCTATGCGGCGCAGGCCTCTGATGGTGACAACTGGGCCGATGACTCACCCCAGTGCAGGGAGATCCTGATGCGCGACATCATGCCAAGGGTGCGCTACTACTCCTACATCGAGATCACTACCCGCGCCCACCAGACCCTGTGGCACGAATATGAGGCGGTGGCAGAGCAATACGCCCACTTCGCCATGGAGCACATTCGCAAGGTCGAGGACATTTATCCGGTGTTCCGGGAATTGTTCAAGAAGCAAGCGGCTTGAGGGATCACATATGGTAGAAACCGCAAGAAAGATAGCGCCGCTGGACGATGGTCCTGACTGGAACTTCGATCTGCTGGAGCTTTATCACCAGGAGATAGCCCGGGTCGCCAAATTCTATCGGCTCGACACCTATCCCAACCAGATCGAGGTGATCACTGCAGAGCAGATGATGGATGCCTACTCCAGCGTGGGCATGCCCATCGGTTATCAACACTGGTCATTCGGCAAGCGCTTTATCCACACCGAACGCAACTACAAGCGCGGCCAGATGGGACTCGCCTACGAGATCGTCATCAACTCGGACCCCTGCATCGCCTATCTGATGGAAGAGAACACCATGCCGATGCAGGCGCTGGTCATGGCCCACGCCTGCTATGGTCACAACTCCTTCTTCAAGAACAACTATCTGTTCAAGGCCTGGACCGATGCCTCCTCCATCATCGACTACCTGTTGTTTGCCAAGAACTACATCACCGAATGCGAGGAAAAACACGGCATTGATGCGGTGGAGAAACTGCTCGACTCCTGCCATGCCCTGATGAACTTCGGGGTGGATCGTTACAAGCGGCCCCAGAAGATCTCTCTGGCCGAGGAGAAGCGACGCCAGAAGGCGCGGGAAGATTATCTGCAAACCCAGGTCAATGAGCTGTGGCGTACCCTGCCCAAGCAGCACAAGATTGCCGGGGTGGAAGACAGGCGCTATCCTGCCGAGCCTCAGGAGAACATCCTCTATTTCATCGAAAAGAATGCCCCCCTGCTCGAGCCCTGGCAGCGCGAGGTGGTACGTATCGTGCGCAAGATCAGTCAGTACTTCTACCCGCAGAAGCAGACGCAGGTGATGAACGAGGGCTGGGCCACCTTCTGGCACTACACCATTCTCAACCACCTCTATGACGAGGGAAAAATCAGCGATCGCTTCATGCTGGAGGTGCTGCACAGCCACACCAACGTGGTCTATCAGCCCCCCTACAACAGCCGGTATTACTCGGGGATCAACCCCTACGCCCTTGGCTTTGCCATGTTCACGGACCTGCGTCGCATCTGCGAACACCCGACCGAGGAGGACAGATACTGGTTCCCCGATTACGCTGGCACCAACTGGGTCGAGACATTGCATTTCGCCATGCAGAACTTCAAGGACGAAAGCTTCATCAGCCAGTTCCTCAGTCCCAAGGTGATGCGCGACATGAAGCTCTTTGCCATCGATGATGACGATCTGAAGAACTACCTCAAGGTGTCCGCCATTCACAATGAAGAGGGCTACCGGCTGGTGCGTAGCACCCTGTCCGCTCAATACAACCTGAGCAACCTGGAGCCCAACATTCAGGTCTACAACGTGGCAGTGAAAGGCGATCGCTCCCTGACCCTGCGCTATGTTCCCCACAACCGCATCCCCCTTGGCGAGTCACGCCACGAGGTGCTCAAGCATCTGCATCAGCTGTGGGGCTTCGATGTGGTGCTGGAGCAGGACAATGGCGAGCTATCCGCAGATATCATCGGCCGTTGTCCGGACCGTAAGAGCATGACCTGACGTCAGTGCCGGGCATAAAAAAACGCGCCATCAGGCGCGTTTTTCTTGGATCAGGGCAATCAATTGTCACACAGGTTGCTTGGCATGTCCTGACGCAGACGGGTCCAAAGCTTGCCAGACTCGATGCCGTACTGGCGTACCGTCATGAACACGGCTTCGTGATCCTTGGTTTCGGCCAGCTTGCGCAGCGTCTTGTAGTAGGCATCTGCGGTTTCCCGCGCCTGTTTGTCCGAGAAGTAGTAGCGGCCAACCCGGCTGTACAAGCCCTTGAAACCGTTGAGAATCAAGGCATAGATGGGGTTGCCCGAGGCAAATGAAAGCTGGTGATGCAAACGGTAGTCGAAGTCCGCATAGGCCTCGGCCGTGTTCTCCACATCATCGGCACCACGCAGTATCTCGGCGGCCTGTTCCGGGTTGTTACGAATGGCGCCACGGATGAAGATGGTGCAGATGTTGGTCCGGGCGGAGAGCAGCTGTGCCACCAGATCAGGCACCTTGTCCTGATCGAGACGCGCCAGGGTCTCCAGGATGTTGAGACCGGAGGTTTCCCAGAAATTGTTGACCTTGGTCGGTTTGCCATGCTGGATGGTGAGCCAGCCATCACGGGCAAGGCGCTGCAACACTTCACGCAAGGTAGTGCGAGTCACGCCGATCAATTCGGACAGCTCGCGCTCCGCCGGCAGAATGGATCCAGGAGGAAAGCGATTGTTCCAGATGGACTCGATGATGTATTCCTCGGCAAACCCGGCAGGGCTTTGCGCTTTAATGACCATGTAATGACTCTGTTGTAGTGCGTAAAAAGGCCCCCGAATAATAGCAAAGCCGGTCATGCTGGCAAGCAGAAGGTCGGTCCTCTGCTCACATTACCCCGATCTTTTTGTTAAAAATATGTATGCGCCAACAAGTGGGGAGTCAACCAACACCAAATGATGGGAATATAAGCGTTTGCTCGCTGGGCAAGTTCAGCGAGCTTATTTATAGTTATCGCTCCCTTGATTAAAATCATGTGCAATCAATCTGATACAGGTGAATATCCGGATGTTCGGCTCGGGTCGGGCTCGACTGCATAGACGCAGATATCAACAACAGAACAGAGAACCATCATTATGCCAATCAGCCTAGGGCGCGCGTTTACAAAGAACTTTTTGGGCAATGCTCCGCGATGGTACAAAATTGCCATCGTTCTATTCCTGCTGATCAACCCGATCATTTTCTACGTTGATCCCTTCCTGGCCGGCTGGCTGCTGGTTGTCGAGTTTATTTTCACCCTGGCCATGGCCCTCAAGTGCTATCCGCTGCAACCGGGCGGACTCCTGGCCATCGAAGCCGTGCTCATCGGCATGACCTCCGCCAACCAGATAAAGCATGAGCTGGTGGCCAATATCGAAGTACTCCTGCTGCTGGTCTTCATGGTGGCCGGCATCTACTTCATGAAGCAGTTGCTACTGTACGTCTTTACCAAGATGCTGGTGCGCATTCACTCCAAGACGTTGCTTTCTCTCGCCTTCTGTCTGGTGTCTGCGTTCCTCTCCGCGTTCCTTGATGCCCTGACCGTGATCGCCGTGGTCATCAGCGTCGCAACCGGCTTCTACGCCATCTACCACAAGGTGGCCTCTCGGGATGAGTCCGGCAATCTGCATCATGATGACGAAGAGATTGACGAGCTCTCCCGCCAGCATCTGAACGAATTTCGTGCCTTCCTGCGCAGCCTGATGATGCACGCCGCCATCGGTACCGCCCTGGGGGGCGTCTGCACCCTGGTCGGCGAACCCCAGAACCTCATCATCGGTGAACAGGCGGGGTGGCACTTCGGTGAATTTGCCATTCGCATGGCGCCAGTCACCATTCCGGTCTTCATTTGCGGCCTGCTGACCTGCATCCTGGTCGAAAAATTCCGCTGGTTCGGTTATGGCGCCCGCTTGCCCGAGCCCGTGCGTCACATCATGGAATCCTACGAGCGCGACGAAGACGCACAACGTACCCCGCAGGACAAGGCCAAGCTGATCGTCCAGGCGCTGATTGCCACCTGGCTTATCACGGGTCTTGCCCTCCATCTGGCTGCTGTTGGGCTAATCGGCCTGACGGTCATCGTGCTCGCGACGGCGTTCACCGGCGTGACCGAAGAACACGCGCTTGGCAAGGCATTCCAGGAGGCTTTGCCGTTCACCGCCCTGCTCACCGTCTTTTTCAGCGTGGTCGCCGTCATCATCGATCAACAGCTGTTCAAGCCGGTGATCCAGTGGGTACTGGCGGCCAAGCCGGAGGATCAGCTTGCCCTCTTCTACCTGGCAAACGGTCTGCTCTCCATGGTCAGTGACAACGTCTTCGTCGGCACCGTCTACATCAACGAGGTGAAGACCGCCCTGATCAACGGCGCCATCAGCCGGGAGCATTTTGATCTGCTGGCCGTGGCCATCAATACCGGCACCAACCTGCCATCGGTCGCCACCCCCAATGGCCAGGCCGCATTCCTGTTCATGCTCACCTCGGCCCTCGCTCCCCTGCTGCGCCTCTCTTATGGCCGCATGGTCTGGATGGCGCTGCCCTATACCCTGGTGCTGGGGCTTGTCGGCTTTTTCTCCGTGGAACTGCTCCTCGGTCCTGCAACCGAATGGTTCTATCAGGCAGGGTGGTTGCTGGATCATGGGGCACTGCCACTGCCCACCCCGTCCACACACTGATCATGAAAGGGGCTGTTCGGCCCCTTTCTTTTCAGATGGGGCTCTGCTCTAATTCAGCCACTATTTTTCTCTGAGAGATCAATCAGATGATCGAGTATCTTCGCCGCATTGCCAGTCATCGCCTGGCCTGGGGATTGCTGGCAGCCTCCGCTTTCGCGCTGGAACTCTGCGCCCTCTTCTTCCAGCACGTGCTGGGTTTGCACCCTTGCGTGATGTGCATCTATGAACGTATCGCCCTCCTCGGCGTGCTCACCGCCGGGCTCCTCGGCATGGTCGCGCCAGAGCGCTGGTACCTGCGCTGGAGTGCCATGCTCCTGTGGGGTTACAGCGCCTTCTGGGGCCTGAAACTGGCGCTCAAGCACGTGGATTACCAGATGAACCCCTCCCCCTTCAACGTATGCGAAGGGTTTGTTGACTTCCCTGCCTGGGCACCACTGGATAAATGGGTTCCCTGGATGTTCTACCCGGACGGCGACTGCAGCGAGATCAGCTGGCAGTTCCTCGGTTTCTCCATGCCGCAGTGGCTCGTGGTCATCTTTGCCGCCTACCTGCTGGTGTTCGTCATCGTGGCTGCTGGCAACCTGATAAAAGGGCGCTGCTGCAACTAGTCGTTCAATCGACCATAAAAGGGAGCCCATGGCTCCCTTTTTATCTCCTCTTATCGCCTCACGACCCCATGCCCAGGGGGCCGGCTCCCCTTCTCCCTGTTCTGCCAATGAAGTGGCTGCCTGCGGGTGTGCATCATCGTAACAGACCACAAGCGGGTCAAAGGGCGCAGCGGCGACCTGCCACTCAGCCAACCAACAAGAAGGGAGCCATCGGCTCCCTTCTTTCATGTCGTGCACGGCGATGTCACGCGCCTTCGGAGGTAGCCTTGCTGGCACTTCTCCTAGCCTTCACCATGCCGATCACCATGGGCAACAAGGAGACCGCGATGATGCCGAAGATGAGCAGGGTAAAATTGTGGCGCACTACCGGCAGATTGCCAAAGAAGTGGCCGGCATAGACGAAGGAGAGCACCCACAAGAGCCCCCCCACCAGGTTGAACGCCAGGAAGCGGGGATAGGTCATGGCCCCCATGCCCGCCACGAAGGGGGCGAAGGTCCGCACTATGGGCAGGAAGCGGGTGATGATGATGGTCTTGCCGCCATGCTTGGCATAGAAGGCATGGGTCTTGACCAGATAGTCCCGGCGAAAGATTTTGGAATCGGGGTTGCGAAACAGCTGCTCACCGAAGAAGTGGCCTATGGTGTAGTTCACCACGTTGCCGAGCACCGCGGCGATGATCAGCACGGCGGCTAGGGTGTGCACGTCCAACACGCTGCCCACGGTGAGGGCACCTGCAGCAAACAACAGGGAGTCCCCCGGCAGGAAGGGAGTCACCACCAGCCCGGTTTCACAGAAGATGATGAGAAACAGGATGGCGTATACCCAGACGCCATAGTTCTCGAACAGCTCTTTCAGATGCACGTCAACGTGCAGAATAAAGTCGATGGCAAAGAGGATCAGATCCATTTTTTGGTACCCATGAAGTGAACGGCGTGGAGTCTACGCCAATGAGACCTGGCTCACAATCTCCCCATGGTCCCCTTTTTCGAATCCCATGAAGGGAGTCATTCAGTCCCCCCTTCTTTTCCCCTCTCCCTGAACGTAGGCTTCTGCTCACTCGGCCTTGTCCAGAGCGGCCAGCACCTCGCCGGGCAAGCATTTCTCCCAGCCCCACAAGAGGAGCAGCAACAAGGTAGCGTCGTCAAGCCAGCCAAGGAGAGGCACCACATCGGGGACAACGTCCACCGGGCTGATGCCATAGAGCAGAATAAGGATCACCAGCCCCTTCGCCCACCAGGGCGTGCCTGGGTGGCGAAAGCCTTGATAGAGGCGGCGCAAACGCCGCCAGATGAGCCAGCGTCTGGTGCTCATGACTCGATCAGCTCGCCGCGCAGCCGCTGGATCTGATCCCGCAGCGCCGCCGCCTGTTCGAACTCCAGATCCCGCGCATGCTGGAACATCTGCTCTTCCATCCGCTTGATCTCCTTGCTGATCTCGCTGGCAGAGCGGGCATGGTACTCCCCTTGCGGTTCGGCAGCCTTGCGACTCCCCTTGCCCGCCTTGCCCGCCGTGCGGCTGCCCCCCATGTCCATCACATCGCCGATGGCCTTGTTGAGCCCCTTCGGCACGATGCCGTGTTCCAGGTTGTGGGCGTGTTGCAGGGCGCGGCGCCGCTCGGTCTCTTCGATCGCAACCTTCATGGAGTTGGTGATGGTATCCCCGTAAAGGATCACCTTGCCGTTGAGGTTGCGCGCTGCCCGGCCGATGGTCTGGATGAGGGAGCGGGTGGAACGCAGGAAGCCCTCTTTATCCGCATCCAGAATGGCCACCAGGGAGACTTCCGGCATGTCGAGTCCTTCGCGCAGCAGGTTGATGCCCACCAAGACGTCGAACTTGCCAAGGCGCAGGTCGCGGATGATTTCCACCCGCTCCACGGTATCAATATCCGAGTGCAGATAGCGCACCCGTACCTCGTGATCCGCCAGGTATTCGGTCAAGTCCTCCGCCATCCGCTTGGTCAGTGTCGTGACCAGCACCCGCTCCTCCACCGCCACCCGCTTGCGGATCTCGGAGAGCAGATCGTCCACCTGGGTGCTGACCGGCCGCACTTCCACCTCAGGATCGAGCAGGCCGGTGGGACGCACCACCTGCTGCACCACGTCACCGCCTGACTTCTCCAGCTCGTAGGGGCCGGGGGTCGCCGAGACGAACACCGTCTGGGGCATCAGCGCCTCGAACTCGTCGAACTTGAGGGGCCGGTTGTCCAGCGCCGAGGGAAGGCGGAAGCCGTACTCCACCAGGGTCTCCTTGCGGGATCTGTCCCCTTTGAACATGGCGCCGATCTGCGGCACCGTGACGTGGGATTCGTCGATGATGAGCAGGCCGTCCCCCGGCAGGTAGTCAAACAGGGTGGGCGGCGGCTCACCCGGTGCGCGGCCGGAGAGGTAGCGGCTGTAGTTCTCTATACCGGAGCAGTAACCCAGCTCCTGCATCATCTCCATGTCGAACTGGGTGCGTTGGCTGATGCGCTGCTCCTCCACCAGCTTGTTGAGGTTCATCAGCTGCTCGCGCCGCCCCTTGAGCTCCTCCTTGATGTGCTCGATGGCACCCAGAATGGTCTCCCGCGGGGTGGCGTAGTGGGTCTTGGGGTAGATGGTGTAACGCACCACCGTCTGCTCGATGGCGCCGGTCAAGGGATCGAACAGGGAGAGGCGTTCTACCTCTTCATCAAACAGCTCCACCCGCAGGGCCAGCTTGTCCGATTCGGCGGGGTAGATGTCGATCACCTCCCCCCGCACCCGGAAGGTGCCGCGCTGGAAGGCCATGTCGTTGCGGGTGTACTGCAGTTCGGCGAGGCGGCGCAGGATATCCCGCTGATTGATCACGTCCCCCACTTTGAGGTGCAGCATCATGCTGAGGTAGGCCTGGGGATCCCCCAGACCATAGATGGCCGATACCGAGGCGACGATCACCACGTCGCGCCGCTCCAGCAGCGCCTTGGTGGCTGACAGCCGCATCTGCTCGATGTGATCGTTGATGGAGGCATCCTTCTCGATGAAGGTGTCCGTGGTCGGCACATAGGCTTCGGGCTGGTAGTAATCGTAATAAGAGACGAAATACTCCACCGCGTTGTCGGGGAAGAACTCCTTCATCTCCCCATAGAGCTGGGCCGCCAGGGTCTTGTTGGGGGCCAGGATCATGGTGGGACGATTAAGAGTCGCGATGACGTTGGCCATGGTAAAGGTCTTGCCCGAACCGGTCACCCCGAGCAGGGTCTGGTGGGCCAGTCCCGACTCGATGCCATCGAGCAGCTGGGCGATGGCCCTCGGCTGATCCCCGGCGGGTTGAAACTGGCTGGCCAACTGGAATAACTTGCTCATGACGACTCCCGGCAAAAAACGGCAAGGGAGCAGTGTACCCCGAGTTGAAGGAGCTGGGTATCCGCTCACCCTCCCTGATGGCTATTGACCCTGAAATACGACCTCTGTATGATGCACCTCCTTGCCTGATGTTCCCCCGTAGTTCAGTCGGTAGAACGGCGGACTGTTAATCCGTATGTCACTGGTTCAAGTCCAGTCGGGGGAGCCAATTCCTCACCATCTCGGTGCAAGTTATCCACTTTAGTGCTTTCCTCTTCCAATTTTAATGCACAAGCCCTCCCCTGCGGCCTGACTCCCTTTTGATCTCCCGTTACTGACCAGCAGCGTTTTGTTCTGCTGCGTATAACTATTTGATTTTTATAGAAACAATTTATTGCAGGTATTTTTTGAACAGTCCTTGCAGCCCAGTATTGGCGCGGCTTTCAGCCTGATCGCCAAGTTTCATAAACAGGGTTATCCACAGTTTCTGTGGGTAACTTGACCAAAGCCACGGTTCATCTGGGCTGGCAGCCATTGTCCCCGGTTTGCGATGGCTGCCCCCGCTCTTCCCCATTTTCTGCTGTTTTTCCCTTCCCCCCTAAATGGGATGAATCGACTCGCGGTGCTGCCTGTGGGGGATTTTTTTTCGCTATGCCGCGTCCTGCGGGTCAGCCCTCGCCGGATGAGTCATGAGTCTCTTTTGTTACCCTTCAATTTCCTCAGTGGAAAATGCTGAAAAACATGCCCGTTTGCTCCCCATGCAGCAGGTAATAAATTGTCCACAGGAGCGTCATCCCCTCTCTGCTCAACAGCATATTTCACTCATTGACAGCGGGCCTTGCAGCGTAAAATAGAGGTGTTTTCCCCAGCCCCCCCCTCGCATCCCTATCTTCATCGAAGAGACCAGCACTTAACTGGCTGTTAATCCGCTTTGGCGCTTCTTTCTTGATACAGGATCCGGCACAATATCGGCCTCACTTTTATCCTCGGTTTTTCCGGGCATGACCATAGATTTCGTGACACTGCTACATCAAAGCGACTCCCTGCTGCTGTTCGTGGTACTAGCCTTCGGGCTGCTGCTGGGCAAGGTACGCATCGGCAACTTCCAGATAGGCAACACCATAGGCGTGCTCTTCACCGCCCTGCTGTTTGGCCAGATGGGATTCCAGTTTTCCACCTCCACTGAAAACGTCGGCTTCATGCTGTTCATCTTCTGTGTGGGAATTGAAGCGGGGCCGCACTTTTTCAGCGTCTTCCTTCGCGACGGCATCCACTACATCACCCTGACCCTGGTGATCCTGCTGTCGGCCCTGCTGCTGACCGTGGGGCTCGCCAAGTTCTTTAATCTGGGGCCCGGCATGGCCGCCGGCATTCTGGCAGGTTCCCTCACCTCCACGCCGGCCCTGGTGGGGGCGCAGGACGCCCTGCGAAGCGGATTGCTCAACCTGCCCCACCAGACCGACATGCAGTCGGTGCTGGACAACATGGGCATCGGCTACGCCCTGACCTACCTGGTGGGGCTGGTGGGGCTGATGCTGGTGGTGCGCTACCTCCCCTCCCTGGCCAGGCTGGATCTCAACACCGAGGCCCAGAAGATCGCCCGCGAGCGGGGGCTCTCCGACAGCGAGAGCCGCAAGACCTATCTGCCCATCATCCGCGCCTATCGGGTCGGCCCAGAGCTCGCCGCCTGGATCGGGGGGCGTACCCTGCGGGAGACCGGCATCTATCCCCACACCGGCTGCTATGTGGAGCGCATTCGCCGCAACGGCATTCTGGCGAGCCCCGACGGTGATGCCGTCATTCAGGAAGGGGACGAGATAGCTCTGGTGGGCTACCCCGAGAGCCACGAGAAGCTCGACGTCAACTACCGCAACGGCAAAGAGGTGTTCGATCGCAACCTGCTTGACCTCCAGATCGTCACCGAAGAGATCGTGGTGAAGAACGATGCCGTGGTGGGTCGCCACCTGGTGGAGCTCAACCTCACCGAGAAGGGGTGCTTCCTGAACCGGGTGGTGCGCTCCCAGATCGAGATGCCGTTCGATCGCAATATCATGCTGCAAAAGGGTGACGTGCTGCAGATCAGCGGCGAGAAGCAGCGGGTCAAGCTGCTGGCCAACAAGATCGGCTTCATCAGCATCCACAGCCAGACCACGGATCTGGTGGCCTTTGCCACCTTCTTCGTGCTGGGGCTGCTCATCGGCTCCGTCTCCCTGGTGTTCGGCCAGATAGAGTTCGGCCTCGGCAATGCCGTCGGCCTGCTGCTGGCGGGGATCCTGATGGGCTACCTGCGGGCCAACCACCCCACGGTGGGCTATGTGCCGCCGGGGGCCCTGCGCCTTGCCAAGGATCTCGGTCTTGCCGTCTTCATGGTGAGCACCGGCCTCAAGGCGGGGGGCGGCATCCTCGATCACCTGAGCGAAGTGGGGATGGTGGTGCTCTTCTCCGGCATGCTGGTGACCACCTTGCCGGTGCTGGTAGGCTACCTGTTCGGTGTCTGGGTGCTCAAAATGAACCCGGCCCTGCTGCTCGGCGCCATCACCGGGGCTCGTACCTGCGCCCCGGCCATGGACGTGGTGAACGAGGCGGCCAACAGCTCCATCCCGGCGCTCGGCTACGCCGGCACCTATGCGGTGGCCAACGTGATGCTGACCCTGGCGGGCTCCTTCATCATCGGCTTCTGGTTCTAGCCAAACGGGCCCGCAACACGCAGAAAAAGAGGAGCCTCGGGCTCCTGTTTTCATGGGCGGGCACTCCTGGATGGAATAGTGAAAATCGTGCTATGGGGACGGGTCTATCAAACCCAATAAGCTAAATCCCCCACAAGTCGCCACTTACACTCAATAAAACGAGTGAGGTGTAAGTGATGAAACGCGCATGGATGATTGTGATCTGGTGGTTCTGCTCCCTGACGCCAGCCTGGGGGGCCGAATCCGGCAAGCAGGTGGCCCCCGAGGCAGAGACGGAGAAAAGCGCCCTGAGCTTTGCAAACGACGAGCTTGCCAAACCCAGGCTGGGAGATCTCGACGTCATGCTGGAGCAGCGCACCATCCGAGTGCTCACCACCTACAACAAGACGGGATTTTTCATCACCAAGGGCGTGCAACGGGGGGCCACCTACGATGCCTTCATGCAGGTGGAAAAGCGCCTCAACGAACAGTTGCGCAAGCAAAAGGCGATCAAACGCCACCTCAAGGTGCACTTCGTCTTCATTCCCGTGGCCCGGGAAGCCCTGCTGAGCTCCCTCATCGAGGGCAAAGGCGACATCGCCGCCGCCAATCTCACCATCACGGACAAGCGCAAGCAACAGGGTATCGCCTTCACCGATCCCCTGCTTGAAAACGTGCGGGAGCTGCTCGTCTCCGGCCCCCTCTCCCCCAAGGTGGAAAGCGCCGCCGATCTCGGGGGCCAGCGCGTCTTCGTGCGCCCCTCCTCAAGCTACTACGAGAGCCTGCTCGCCTACAACCAGGCCCGCAAGTCGGCGGGAGAGCCCCTCATCGACCTCCAGCCCGCCTCGGAGGTGCTCGAAGATGAAGATCTGGTGGAGATGGTTAACGCAGGACTGCTCCCCTTCATCGTCATGGACGAGCACAAGGCCCGCTTCTGGCAAAAGATTTTCCCCGGGATCACCATTCACGACGCCCCCGTGTTCCGGGAAGGGGGCGTCATCGCCTGGGCGGTGCGCAAGGAGAGCCCCCAGTTGCTCGCCATGCTCAACGAGCAGCTCAAGGCGCTGCGCGGCAAGGCGACGGGAGACGAGATCCTGGCCCGTTATCTCAAGCAGAACAAGTTCGTCAAAAGCGCCGCCGCCGAGGCGGAGCGCAAGAAATTCCTGCAGGTAGTCGAGCTGTTCCGTGAATATGGCGAACGCTATGACATGGACTGGCTGCTGATGGCGGCTCAGGGCTACCAGGAGTCCGCCCTCAACCACCATGCCCGCAGCCATGTGGGCGCCATCGGCATCATGCAGATCATGCCCGCCACCGGCAAGGGGCTGAAGGTCGGCGACATACGCCAGCTCGAGCCCAATATTCACGGCGGCGTCAAATACATGCGCTGGATGATCGATCACTACTATGCGGACGAGCCCATGACCGCCCTCGACAAGGCCCTCTTCTCGTTCGCCTCCTACAATGCCGGCCCCGCCAGGGTGGCGCGGCTCCGCGCTGAGGCCAGGAAACGGGGGCTGGATCCCAACGTCTGGTTCCACAATGTCGAGTACGTGGCGGCGGAGAAGATTGGCCCCGAGACGGTCACCTATGTGGGCAACATCTATAAGTACTACATCGCCTACAAGCTGGTGATGGAGCAGGTGGCTCTTCGCCAGCAGGCGAGCGATGCCCTGAAACAGGAGGCGAAGGAGGACGTCAGCACATCGGCGGCGAAACCGACCCAGTGATCCTTGCCGGACGAGGCGCCCATGGCGCCTCGTCTCTGTGCACATCCTTCTGTGGCCCGTGACCAGAATGAACACAATGGGCACAACAGCCTTAATAGCCATTACGGTCAGATTGTTTTCCAATCAGACATGATTAATTAACCTTCCTGCAACAATCACAAGGAGATCACCATGTTGCAAGGAACCCTCAAACGCACCCTGATCGGTAGCCTGCTCGCACTGAGCGTCGGCGCCCACGCCCAGATCAACGAAGTCCACTTCCTGATCCCGGGCGGCGCTGGCGGCGGCTGGGATACCACGGCCCGCGGCACCGGTGAAGTGCTGGCCAAGTCCGGTCTGGTCAAGACCGTCTCCTACCAGAACATGTCCGCCGGTGGCGGCGCCAAGGCCATCGCCCACCTCATCGAGACCTCGGCCCAGTCCGACAAGACCCTGATGGTCAACTCCACCCCCATCATCGTCAAATCCCTCTCCAAGGAGCTGCCCCAGTCCTTCCGTGACCTGACGCCAGTGGCCGCCATCATCGCCGACTACCAGGCCCTGGCGGTGAAAGCGGACTCCCCCTATCAGAACTGGGCCCAGCTGCTGGCCGCCTACGAGGAGAACCCGGCCAAGGTGAAGATCGCCGGAGGCTCCGCCCGTGGCAGCCTGGATCACCTGGTCGCCGCCCTGACCTTCAAGAACGCCGGGGCCGACGCCAGCAAGCTGCGCTACGTCGCCTACGATGCCGGTGGCAGCGCCATGGCCGCCGTGCTGGCCGGAGAGACCCAGGCCATCTCCACCGGCTTTGGCGAGGCAATGGAAGCGGTCAAGTCGGGCCAGATGCGGATCCTCGGGGTCACTTCCGACAAACGCCTGCCGGGGGCGGAGCAGATCCCCACCTTCAGCGAGCAGAACAACCCCACCGTCTTCGCCAACTGGCGCGGTTACTTCGCCTCCCCCACCATCAGCCCGGAGAAATCCGCCGAGTTTGCCGCCCTGCTCAAGCAGATGTACGACAAGCCGGAGTGGGAAGTGGTCCGCAGCCGTAATAGCTGGACCAACCTCTACCAGTCAGGTCCCGAGTTCACCGCCTTCCTCGACGGCCAGGAGCAACAGATTGGCGGCCTGATGCGCGAGCTCGGCTTCATCAAATAACCCTCGCTGTCCCATCGCAGGTGGGCGCAGGCCCGCCGCTCATGTTGGAGTCAAAAGATGAACATTACCAAGGAGCGACTGGGGGGCCTGCTGTTTCTGCTGCTCTCCCTCGCCTATGGCTACTACGCCACCGAGATACCGGGCTACCCCGGCGACGAATACGAACCCTTCACCGCCAGCACCCTGCCCTATGCCCTGGCCGGGATCGGGGCGCTGCTCTCCCTGCTGCTGGTGCTCTTCCCCGGGGGCGAGCCCCTGCGCCGGGAAGAGGGGGACTGGCGCCGGGTCTTCATCCTGCTCGGGCTCATGGTCATCTACGGACTGGGGCTCACCTGGTTTGGCTTCGTGCTCTCGACCATCGCCTTCCTGAGCGTGAGCATCCGGGTGCTCGGTGAGCCCAGCCTGCGCTACGGCCTGATGATCAGCGTCCCCTTCTCCATCGGCTTCTGGGCCCTGCTCACCAAGGGGCTCAACGTCTATCTGGAGCCGGGTCGCCTGTTCACCCTGCTCGGTTTCTAAGGAGTCACCATGTTAGACGGAATCTTGCAAGGACTCGGCACCGCACTGCTGCCGGTCAACCTGATGATGGTGGTGCTTGGCTGCTTCATCGGCACCTTTATCGGCATGTTGCCGGGCCTTGGCCCGGTCACCGCCATCGCCTTGATGATCCCCATCACCTATGGCCTGGATCCGGCCTCCGGCATCATCTTGATGGCGGGGGTCTATTACGGCGCCATCTTCGGGGGCTCCACCTCCTCCATCCTGATCAACGCCCCCGGCTGCTCCGCCACCGTGGTCACCGCCTTCGACGGCTATCCCCTGGCCTGCAAGGGACAGGCGGGCAAGGCGCTGGCCATCGCCGCCTACGCCTCCTTCACCGGCGGCACCCTCTCCGCCATCATGCTGATGGTGGCGGCGCCCCTGCTCGCCAAGGTCTCCCTCTCCTTCCAGTCGGCGGACTACTTCGCCCTCATGGTGCTGGGGCTCTCCGCCGTGGCGGCCTTTGCCGGCAAGGGGCAGGTGCTCAAGGCGCTGATCATGGCGCTGTTCGGCATCATGATCTCCACCATCGGCATCGACCGCAGCGTCGGGGTGGACAGGTTTACCTTCGGCCTGCCGGACCTGCGTGACGGCTTCTCCTTCCTGCTGCTGGCCATGGCCACCTTTGCCCTCGCGGAGATCCTGATGGCGGTGCTACGCCCCGGCAAGGACAACAGCGAGGAAGAGGCAAGGCAGATGCAGCAGCTCGGCAGCCTCAAGCTGAGCAAGGAAGAGGTCAGGGAAATCGCGCCTCCCATCGCCCGCTCCTCGGTGCTGGGCTTTCTCATCGGCGTGCTGCCGGGAGCCGGTGCCACCATCGCCGCCTTCATGGCCTATGGGGCCGAGCGCAACATCGCCGGCAAGCAGCGCCAGGAGCAGTTCGGCAAGGGCAGCCTGCGCGGCCTGGCCGCCCCGGAAGCGGCCAACAACGCCGCCTCCACCGGCTCCTTCGTGCCCCTGCTGACCCTGGGGATCCCGGGCTCCGGCACCACGGCCCTCATCCTGGGCGCTCTGGTGGCCTACGGCATCCAGCCGGGCCCACGTCTGTTCATGGAGCATCCGGACGTCTTCTGGTCGGTGATCATCTCCATGTATCTGGGCAACGTGGTGCTGTTGATCCTGAACCTCCCCCTCATCCCCTACCTGGCCCGGGTACTGGCGGTGCCGCGCCCCGTGCTCATCCCCATGGTGCTGCTGTTCTCCCTGACCGGGGTCTATCTGGTCTCCTTCAACACCATGGACATCCATGTGATGGCCATCGTTGCACTGATCGCCATCGGCCTGCGCCTGCTCACCTTCCCCATGGCCCCCATGCTGCTCGGTTTCATCCTGGGGGGCATGCTGGAGGACAACCTGCGCCGGGCCCTGGTGATCAACGACGGCAGCCTGAGCTTCCTGTGGGAGCGCCCCATCACCCTCGCCTTCACGGTGATCACCCTGACCATGTTGCTGCTGCCCGTCTGGCAGTGGTGGCAGGCTCGCCGGGCCCCCAAGGGGGAGCCTGCCACCAGCCACTGAATCGATGAGCCTCTGCCACCTCTGAACCCTGACCATCACGCGCAGAGACCTTGATGCCCACGGGAAGCAAACCCTGATAAAAAGAGCGCCGAAAGGCGCTCTTTTCTTGTCTGGACGACAGGTTCCGGGCGACCGGATCACGGCTTGCGGTAACGCCGCTCCGGCCGCCCGACGGTGCCATATTCGAGCTCGGGGCTCGCCAGTTGCTGCCCCACCAGAAATTCCAGATAGCGGCGTGCCGTGGTCCGGCTCACCCCTATCCGGCTGCCTATCTCCTCGGCACTGGCGGCCTCCGGAGTCAGGGCCGTCAGCACCCGCTGCAGGGTGAGAGCATCGATGCCCTTGGGCAGGCCCTCTGCCGCCACCTGCTGCAACGGCGTACCGAACAGGGTGTCCACCGCCTGCTGGTCGATGTCGGCCAACGCCGCCAGGGCGGCGATGCTCTGACGGTACTTCTCCAGGGTGCCGCGCAGCCGCTCGAACACCACGGGCTTCAAGATGAAATCCACCACCCCGAGGCGCATCGCCTCCTGCAGGGCAGCAGCTTCCCGCGCCGCGGTGAGCAGGATCACATCCAGACTCGCCCCCGCCTGGCGCAGCTCTCTCAATAGCGAGAACCCCTCTCCATCGGGCAACCAGACATCCAGCAGCACCAGATCGGGCCGGAGGATCCCTATCTGCTCCCTGGCATCGAACAGGGTCAACGCTACCCCCAGCACCTCGAAACCGGCGAGGCGCTGCACGAAGCGGCGGTGGATCTCGGCAATGGCGGGATCATCCTCGACGATCAGGATCTTGATCACTCACACCTCCTTGGGAATGTAACAGACGACGCAACTTCCCTGCGTCGTGGCTTCGATGGTGATCTCCCCCTGCAGGGCATCCAGGGTCTTGCGCACCAGGGAGAGCCCGATACCGTGTCCTGGCTCGGGCTTGCTGCTGACCCCCTGTTCGAACAACCTGTCCGCCAACTGCGGGTCGATGCCGCCAGCCCCATCCTCCACCTCCAGCACCAGATCCTGCCCCAGATCGCTCAGGGAAACCCGGATGGGCTGATAGGGCGCACCGTGGCGGCGGGTCGCCTCGAAGGCGTTGTCGATGAGATTGCCCAGCACCGTTACCAGCTGGGAACCGCTGACACGGGCAGGAATGTCGTGCAGACAGGCATCGGGATCGATCACGAGCTCAAGACCGAGCTCGTGGGCCCTGTGGTATTTGCCGAGCAGCAACCCCGCCACCTTGGGTTTGGCGATGGCCCCCATCAGGAAGCCGAGCAGGGTCTGCTCGGTGGCCGCCTCCCGCCCGATGAAGGCGAGCGCCTCCCGGGTGGCCCCGAGTTCGATGAGGCCGGCGATGGTCCCGAGCTGGTTGTTGTGCTCGTGGGTCTGCACCCGCAGCAGATCGCTGTAGGCCTGCACCTGGGAGAGCTGGGCACTGAGTTCCGCCAGCTCGTCCTTGCGCCGAAAACTCGACACGGCGCCGATCAGCTTGCCCTCGCGCACCAGCGGCAAGCGGTTGACGATGAGGGACTGGCCGTTGAGCACTATCTCCTCGTCAAACTGGGGGGTCTGCTCTTGCAGGATGGAGAGCATGCGACTGCCCGGCAGCAGGTGACCGATGGGCTGTCCGATGGCGCTCCTGGCGGTGGTGTCGTCCAGGCGCAGCAACTTGATGCCGTTGGGGTTCAGGGAGGTGAGGCGCCCTTGCTCGTCGATGGTGAGGATCCCCTCGCGCACCGTGCGCAGGGTACAGTCGAGCTCCGCATAGAGACGCCCCATCTGCTCGGGTTCAAAGCCGAAAATCGCCTTCTTGTAGCGCCGGGCCAGCCAGGCGGCGGCGACACTGTTGAGCAGCACGATGAGCAAGGTCATGGCCAGGCCAAAGCGCAAATAGCCCTGCAGATCCGCATCGATGTCCCGCACCAGATAGCCGACCGACACCACCCCGATGATCTTGCCCATCTCGTCCCGGATGGGCCCCTTGCCGCGCACCGAGACCCCAAGGGACCCTTGGGCCCTGGAGATATAGGCTTCTCCCTGCAGGGCACGCTCGGGATCATCCCCCACCATGGCTTTGCCAATCCGGTCCGCATTGGGGTGCACCAGGCGGCGTGCCTGCCTGTCCCCGATGACGATGTAGCTGGCCCCGACCTCGGCGCGGATCCGCTCCACCAGGGCATTGAGGCGGACCGTATCCGCCCGCTTCACCCCGGCGATGACGCCGGACTCCCGCGCCACCAGCCGTGCCACATCCAGGGCCTGATCCCCCACCTCACGGTAGCGCTGCTCGGCGACATAGTAGTAGCTGGCCCCGCTCAGCAACACCAGTTGCAACAGACTGACCAGACAGAGAATGAGCAGGAAGCGTCCTTGCAACCCGAGCCTCATGCCTCCTTGTCGCCTCGCAACAAGTCGAGCAGCAGACTGCCATCGCGCAGGGCCTTGTGCACCTGCACCGAGGTGGGTTTGGTGGGATCTTCGTAGAAGTGGGTGGATTCAATCTGCAGGCGCACCAGGTACTCGGCGGGCAACTGGCTTGCCAGGGACTGGTGCAACATGGGGAAGAGCAGTCGATCGGCCCGGGTGATCTCCCCCCCGAGCAGCAGCTTGCCCGGGTTGAGCAAGCAGATGAGGTTCGCCAGCACCCGGGAGAGGCGGCCCGCCGCCTGGTGCAGGATGTCCTGACACAGGCTGTTGCCCGCCAGCGCCAGCTCACACAGCTCGCGGATGGTGACGCTTTCGGGCAGATCGAACTCCTGCATCCGTTCGCGCAGCTCCCGATATTGCGCCTCCAGCGCCTGATTGGTCACGAGGGTGCAGGCGCAACCGAAGCCACCGCAGTAGCAGCGCTGGCCATAAGGTTCGAGCTGCAGGTGGCTGAGATCCCCGAGCAGAGCCGACTCGCTCTCGATGAGCTGGCCATTGACCACCATGCCGACCCCGATGTCGTTGTGCACGAACACCAGCACCGCATCCGAGCAGTTCCTGGCGGCGCCCCACTCCCGCTCGGCCTGGATCCAGGTGCGCACGTCGCCGCTCACCAGCACGGGTACCGAGAAGGCCTCCTGCAGGGTGGGACCGAGGGGCCAGTTGCGCAGATCGTAATAGGGAAAATGCTTGACCATGCCGGAGTGGCGCTCCACCTGGCCGGGCAGGCAGAGGGCGATGCAGGCCAGACGCAGCGCCTTCTTGGGCAAAAAGCCCTCGATGGCCCGCACCAGGCTGGCCAGCAGCTCGGCACGCTCCGCCTCGTTGAAGACATGGCGATGGCGTGCCAGGGAGTGACCCGCGAGATCGAACAGGGCCATGTCCACATAGCCGCGCCCCAGGCGCATGGAGAGAAACTGGAAGCGGCGCTCGTTGATGCGCAGCAGGGTCTGGCGACGGCCACGCCCCACCGAGCTCTCGCCGCAGGTGACCACCAGGCCGCCGTCCAGCAGCTCGCGGGTGATCTTGGTGATGCTGGCCGGCGACAGGCCGGTCAGACGGGACAGATCGGTACGGGACAGCTCCTTGTGCTCCTCCAGGCTGGCATACACCAGGCCGTAGTTGAGCTGACGGATCAAATCGATACTGCCTTTCACGATCTCATTCATAGGGTTGGGGCTAACGAAAGGAACGAATGGCGCGATTTTCACACATTCTGCGCCGATCCCCAAATTTGCCGTCTGGAAATCCTGTCCAGACGGCAAAAATGTGATTAGTAACGGAAGCGGGAGACGAGTTGGCGCAATTTGTCACCCGTGCCTGCCAGGGCGCGGGTGGTGGTGCTGGACTCCCCGGACGCCTCGGTCAGCTCGCTGACGATCTGCTGGATGGCCACCAGGTTCTTGTTGATCTCCTCGGAGACCGCGTGCTGCTCCTCGGCGGCCGTGGCGATCTGGATGTTCATGTCGTTGATGGTCCCGACCGCCGCTACCATGCTGTCCAGGGAGCTGGCGATGTGGCTCGCCTCCTGCACCGTCTCCTGGCTGCGTGCCTCGCTGGCCTGCATCACCTCCACCGCCTGCTTCACCCCGCCCTGCAGGCGCTGGAGCATCTCGTTGATCTCCTTGGTGCTCTGCTGGGTACGGCCCGCGAGGGATCGCACCTCATCCGCCACCACCGCAAAGCCGCGCCCCTGCTCGCCCGCCCGGGCCGCCTCAATGGCGGCGTTGAGGGCCAGCAGGTTGGTCTGATCGGCGATGCCGCGAATGACCTCCACCACGGAGCCTATCTTGCCGGTCTCGTGGGCGAGCTGCTCGATGACCCCGGCCGCCACATGCACTTCGTCCACCAGCCGGTTGATGCTGCCGATGGCGCTGTTCACCACGCCGCGGGCCGCATCGGACTCGCGGGCCGCATCGCTGGTGGCGCTGGCGGCGTTGGAAGCGCTCGCCGCCACCTCCTGGGCGGTGGAGCTCATCTCGGTCACCGCGGTCACCACCTGATCCGTCTCCTTGCCGTGGCCCTGCATCTGCCTGTCCGCATGCTCGCTCAGGCTATGCAGCCGATCCACGGCCCCCAGCAACTGGTGGCTGGTCTCCCCCACCTGGCTCACCACCGACTGGATCCGCTCGACGAAGCGGTTGAAGGCGGCGGCCAGCTGCCCCACCTCGTCCTTGCTCTGCACCTTGAGGCGCTGGGTCAGATCCCCGTCCCCGTCGGCGATGTCGTTGAGTGCGGCAACCGCATCCGCCAGCGGGCGGGTGACCCGGTTGCCGATCACCACGGTGGCCGCCAGGGTCACCCCCAGGATCACCAGGATGAACAGCACCCCGGTTTTCAGGGAGCCATACATGGTCTCCTCCCGCTCGCTGCGCAGGGTTGCAAGCTCATTGTCGATGTCGTCGATGTAGAAGCCCGTGCCCACGACCCACTGATACTTGTCGAGCACCAGGTTGAAGGAGAGCTTGGGGGCATCCCGCCCGATAGAGGGCTTGTTGGTCCAGTACTCCGAGAAGCCATCTCCTTCCCGCGCCGACTTGATGATCCCCTGAATGAGGAAGGCACCCTTGGTATCCTTGTCCTGCCAGCGGTTCTTCCCCTCCATCTCGGGCCGGGTCGGCAGCAGCACGGTATTGCCCTGATAGTCGTAGACGAAGAAGTAGCCGTCGCTGCCATAGCGCAGCGGCCGCAATATCTCCTTCACCTGCTGGCGCACTTCGGGGCTGTCAGGCTTGCCGTAGCTGCTCTCGATGGCCGTCTTGGCCAGCATCAGATAACTGCTGAGCAGCGCCTTGCGCTCCTTGATTGCCCTCTCCCGCGCCACCACCAGATCCGATTCCAGATCGCTCCTGGCCACCAGGTAGTTGCTGAGATTGACCACCAGGGCCATCAGCAGCACGGGGATGGCCCCCAGTAACAGGATCTTCTGCTTAAGTGTCATTGTGTCACCCTTTGTGCTGTGTTCATTGCTGCATGATGTCTGCCTAAACGGCATGGGAAGCTGGCCGAAAGGGAAGTGCGTTCGCTACAATCCCGCCACCTTTAATTATCGACCAGATGAGCTGACTCATGAACCTATGTCCTTGCGGTTCCTCTCTTTTTCTTGCCAAGTGCTGCGGTGTACTCCACGCAGGCCAGCCCGCCGCCACCCCGGAGCAGCTGATGCGATCCCGCTACAGCGCCTTCATGCTGGGATTGGGAGAATATCTGGTACACAGCTGGCACCCGGACTATCTGAACGGACTGACCGCGGCCGACCTCTCATCGACCGACACCCGCTGGGATGGCCTCGAGATCATCGCCAGCCAGGGCGGCCCCGATGACACCCTCGGCATGGTGGAATTCAAGGCCTGGTTCCTGGAGGGGGACGAACGTCACTGCCTCCATGAGCGCTCCCGCTTCGTGCGCCATCAGGGGCGCTGGGTCTACACCGACGGCGAGCAGGATCCGGCGCCGCTGCGGGTCGGGCGAAACGACCCCTGCCCCTGTGGCAGCGGCAAGAAGTTCAAGAAGTGCTGCGGCTGAGGTTTCCCCCACGCCGCCCTCTGGCCAGCCCCCGGGCTGGCCTTCTCCCCTCCCGTCATGCTTTCCCCTGCCCGCCTCGACGGTGACGTGAGGTTCATCACATTTCGCTCATCGCCTCACACTTAATGAGCGTTTACGAACATTAATTTGGCCCATATCAAACATTTTACGTCGTGGAGGCGCCACACTGGCCTCATCTGGAAGAGATGAGACGGGCACGAATGAAAAGAATCACCACACAAGTCGTCATCATAGGGGGGGGCGCCACCGGCGCCGGCATCATGCGCGATTGCGCGCTGCGCGGCATCGACTGCATCCTGCTTGAGCGGGACGACATCGCCGCCGGCACCACGGGCCGCAACCATGGCCTACTCCACTCCGGCGCCCGCTACGCGGTGACGGATCAGGAGTCCGCCCGCGAATGCATTCAGGAGAACCGCATCCTCAAGCGGATCGCCAGCCACTGCGTCGAGGACACCGGCGGCCTCTTCATCACCCTGCCGGAAGATGACATCCATTTTCAAAATACCTTCATGGACGCCTGCGCCCTGGCGGGCATCGACGCCCGCCAGCTGGATCCCGCCGAGGCGCTGCGCCTTGAACCCAACGTCAACCCGGCGCTGATCGGTGCCATCCAGGTGCCGGACGGCACGGTCGACCCCTTCCGCCTGGCCGCTGCCAACGTGCTGGACGCCAAGGAGCACGGCGCCCGCATCTTCACTCACAGCAAGGTGCTGGGGCTTCTGCGCACCCAGGATAGGGTGCACGGGGTCAAGGCCATCAACACCCGCACCGGCGAAGCGTTCGAGGTGGAGTGCCAGGAGGTGATCAACGCCGCCGGCATCTGGGGCCAGCAAATCTGCGAGTATGCCGACCTCGGCATCCGCATGTTCCCCGCCAAGGGTTCCCTGCTCATCATGGATTACCGCCTCAACCAGCTGGTGCTCAACCGCTGCCGCAAACCGGCGGACGCGGACATTCTGGTGCCGGGCGATACCATCTCCCTCATCGGCACCACATCGAGTCGCATCGATTACCACAAGATTGACCAGCTCACCGTCGAGCCCGAAGAGGTGGAGGTGCTGCTGCGCGAGGGGATAAAACTGGCCCCCATCATGGCCCGCACCCGATTGCTGCGCGCCTACGCCGGCGTTCGCCCTTTGGTGGCAGTGGATGGCGACGAGTCCGGCCGCAACATCAGCCGTGGCATCGTGCTGCTGGATCACGCCGAGCGAGATGGCCTCCAGGGGTTCAACACCATCACAGGCGGCAAGCTGATGACCTACCGGCTGATGGCCGAATGGGCCACCGACTTGCTTGCCAAAAAGCTTGGCAACAGCAAGCCCTGCCGCACCGCCGAGCTGAGCCTGCCCGGCTCGCGGGATCCGGAGAAGGTCTCCGCCCCCGGTCTCTCGGTACCCGCCGAAGGCTCGGCCCAGTACCGCCACGGCGAGCGGGTCATCGCCTTTTTCCGCGACAATCCCAAGGCCAACGCCCTCATCTGCGAGTGCGAGATGGTGACCGCGGGCGAGATTGAATACGCCCTGCGGGAGCTCGACGTGGACAACCTGGTGGACTTGCGCCGCCGCACTCGTCTGGGTATGGGCCCTTGTCAGGGGGAGCTGTGCGCCTATCGCGCCGCCGGCCTGATGCAGGAGTATGGCAAGGCGGACGGTCGTCAGGCCTGCGTCATGCTGCGCCAGTTCCTGGAGGAGCGCTACAAGGGCACCCGGCCGGTGCTGTGGGGCGATGCCCTGCGGGAAGCGGAATTTACCTACTGGATCTACGAAGGGCTGTTCGGCCTTGGCGAGTGGACGGCCCCCCACCTGGTGAGCGAGCCCCCCTTCCCGCTCGATGCCAGCACCGCCAATTCCACCAAGGAGCGCAGCCATGAAATTTGACAGCATCGTGATCGGCGGCGGCATGGCGGGCCTCTCCGCAGCCCTGCGCCTCGCCGAGGCGGGCCAGAAGACCCTGCTGATGGCCTCCGGCCAGAGCGCCCTGCACTTCTCCTCCGGCTCGGTGGATCTGCTGGAGAGCGACGGGGATCCCCGCGCCGCCCTGCCCGCCTTCATGGCGGCCCATCCGGATCACCCTTACAGCAAGGTGGGGCTGACCCATATCGCGGCGAGCCTCGATGATCTACAGCGCCACTGCGCAGAAGAGGGGCTGCCCCTGATGCACCAGGAGCACAACCACCAGCGGCTGACCCCCATCGGCACCCTCAAAGCCACCTGGCTCTCCCCCGACACTTGCGCCTGCGTGACCGATGCCCCCGCCCCGGACGCCATCCTGCTCGCCACCCTGGAAGGGTTTCGCGATTTTCACCCGGCGCTCGCGGCGGCGAATCTCGCGACCCACGCCCGTTTTGCCCACAGCCGCATCCTGACCGGGGAAATTCGCCTGCCCCAGCTCGCCCAGTTCAGCCGCAATCCCCACGAGTTTCGCTCCGCCGACATCGCCCGCCTGTTCGACAAGCAGGGGCCTGGCCAGCAGGACCTGCTGGCGGATCTGGCCCGCGAGATCAGCCGCATGGTGCAGGGATGCGGCGTGCCCGGCTGTCGCCATATCGTGCTGCCCGCCTGCCTGTCGCTGGGGCTGGTCGGCCCGCGTCTGAGCGAGCTGGAACGGCGCACCGGCTGCACCATCAAGGAGGTGGCCACCATGCCGCCGTCCCTCATCGGCATGCGGATGCAGGAGGCCCTCAAGCGCCGCTTCATGGCCCTTGGCGGCACCTTCCTCACCAGCGAGCGGGTGCTGGGCGCTCGCTATGACGGCGACAAGGTGATCGGGGTGCACAGCCAGCACGGGGAGGATCAGCTGTTCGAGGCGGACCACTTCGTGCTCGCCTCCGGCAGCTTCTTCAGCCGCGGGCTGGAGTCGCGCCTCGGAGGCATTCGTGAACCCATCTTCGATGCCGACGTACTGAGCCTTGCCGAGCGCGACGCCTGGGCCGGCCGCCGCCTGTTCGACCACCACCCCTTCATGGGCTTCGGGGTCAAGACCGACGAGCGGCTGCGGGTGCTGCGCGGCGGCAGGCCCCTCACCAACCTTTACGGCGCCGGCAGCGTGCTGGCGCACTATGACCCCATTAAAGAAGGTTCCGGCTCCGGCGTGGCCGTTGCCACCGGCTGGCAAGCCGCTGGCCATATTCTGGCGGAGGGCTGAGATGAATCACATATTCCCACTCCAACGACACGGCGTGCTGGCCCACGACGATGCCCAATCCAAAGAGGGCTCTGGCTCAGGTGTCGCGGTCGCCACCGGCTGGCAGGCCGCCGGTCACATTTTGAGTTCAGCCCAATGATGATTTCGCCCCATATCCCGTGCCTTCACACCCAACGGGAGGAGAACTGACATGCTACTGGATCATGCCAACCAGACTTTCGATCAGTGCATCAAATGCACCGTCTGTACCGCCTACTGCCCGGTGGCCAAGGCCAACCCGGCCTACCCCGGCCCCAAGCAGGCGGGCCCGGATGGGGAGCGGCTGCGCATCAAGAGTCCCGAGCTCTTTGACAGCGCCCTCAAGTACTGCACCAACTGCAAGCGCTGCGAAGTGGCTTGCCCGAGCGGGGTGCGCATCGGCGACATCATCGCCAAGGCCAAGCACCAGTACAGCGGCTTCAAACCGGGGATCCGCGAGTTCGTGCTCTCCCACACGGATCTGATGGGCAGCATGTCCACCCTGATGGCCCCGGTGGTCAACTTCACCACCGGCCTCAAGCCGATGAAGCAGGTGCTGGACAAGGCGCTGGGGGTCTCCTCCCACCGGGACCTGCCCAAATACTCCCAGGGCACCTTCCGCGGCTGGTACAAGAAGCAGAAAACGACTCAGGCCCGCTTTGCGCGCCAGATCGCCTACTTCCACGGTTGCTATGTCAACTACAACCACCCGCAGCTTGGCAAGGAGCTGGTGCAGGTGCTCAACGCCATGAACATCGGTGTCCAATTGCTTGCGCGGGAGAAGTGCTGCGGCGTGCCGCTGATTGCCAACGGCTTCATGGACAAGGCCAGGCAGCAGGCGGCCTTCAACATCCAGCAGCTGGAGAACACCCTGCTCGGCAACGAGATGCCGCTCTTGGCCACCTCTTCCACCTGCGGCTTCACCCTGCGGGACGAATATCCCCACCTGCTGGAGCAGGACAACCACAAGGTGCGCGATCGCATCTCCCTGGTGACCCGCTTCCTGTGGAACGAGTTCGATCGGGGCAACAAACCGGCCATGAAGCCCCTCAATCTGCACATCGCCTACCACACCCCCTGCCACCTGGAGAAGATGGGGGGGGTCATCTATACCCTCGAACTGCTGCGGGCCATCCCCGGGGTCAAGGTGACGGTGCTGGACTCCCAGTGCTGCGGCATCGCCGGCACCTACGGCTTCAAGTCGGAAAACTACGACACCAGCCAGGCCATCGGTCAGGGGCTGTTTGATCAGATAAACCGGCTCAAACCCGATCTGGTCATCACCGACTGCGAGACCTGCAAGTGGCAGATCGAGATGAGCACGGCGTTTCGCTGCGAACACCCGGTGCACCTGCTGGCACGGGCGCTGGCCTGACCGCCATCCCCCCGGTCCGCCCATCATCACGGGCACCGGCTTGGAAGCGACACGCCCCGGTCAATACCTGCGCCCCCTCTGGCCGGCATTGACCGGGATCGGCGCGGCAAGGCCCTGACGCCGCCCGGGCAGCCCGATGGGAGGCCCGGGCGGCAAATTCCTTTGGTTGTTTGAACCACCCACACAGTAAAAAGCAGCAACAACACCCACCCCGTTAAAATCCATCTCCCATTACCACCACCGGGAAATATCAAGCCAGCATATTCAGCCAACAAAAGAGCCGGCATTCGCCGGCTCTTTGCATCATCTCACCCCATCAGGGGTGCTGGATGATCAGGCTGTGCTGATCCAGCATGGATTGCAGGATGTCGTGAGAGGAGGAGCCGCTCAGGTTCCAGCCACTCAGATCCACGTCCTTCAGGGTGATCTGCTGGGTGACATTGCCATCCCCCGCCGGGGAGACCGACAGGCTCACGTCACTCAGGCCATTGCCGGTGCTGGTCACCGATGCCTGGAGATGACCCAGCAGGCCATCCACGCTGTTGTCGGTCACCCCCTTGAGCAGGTCCGCCAGATCGATCCTGTCCCCCTCCTGGGGACGGAAGTCGGTGATGGTGTCTATCGCCGGAGAGGCCGTCGTCCCCTCGTCACCACTGCCCCACACGAAGAGATCGCTGCCGGCGCCACCGGTCAGGATGTCGTTGCCCTGACCGCCCCGCAGCACATCATCTCCCATGCCGCCCAGGAGGCGATCATTGCCGGAGGAGCCGAACAGCCAGTCCCCCTGATCCGAGCCCAGCAGATCGTGACCGCTCTGGCTGTGGATGGTGATGGTCTCCGTGGCCGAGCTCAGGGTGCCGCCACCCAGGCTGGATTCGGCACTCAGGGTGAGGGCATGATCCCCCGCCGGCAGATCCTTGAGGTAGATGGGCACGGACTGGTCCATCGGCAGCAACCAGTCGTTGCCATCCGCGTGGCCGACGCTCTGGCCGTGCTCGTCCACCACCTGGGCGCTGCCGAGGTTCTGGATCCGCACCGACAGCTCACCCGGGGCCGGATTGACCACGCTGGCGCTGAGGTTGAGCGGCACCCAGGCCCCTTGCAACGCAAGGATATCGTGGGTACCGACCCCCAATTGGGGATCGTCCGGCTCGGCCGTCACCTGGATGGCAATCTGGGCGCTGTCGGTCAGGACGCCACCGGCACCGGTATTGCCCTGATCCGAGGTGGTGATGCTCAGGTTGTCCTGACCCCAGAAGTCCCTGGCTGGCTCGTAGTGCAGGTTGCCTGCCAGCAGGCCGTTGAGATCATCGAGCGACCCGACCAGGGTCACCACGCTGGTCCCCGCCCCCTGCACCGAGACGGCGCCTGCCGCCCCCAGCAGGGTCAGCACACCGTGCTCCACCCGCAGCACCATGGAGATGGGCGCACTGCCCGCATCCACGTCCTTCACGCTGATCCCGGTGAGCGACAGGGAGCCATCCTCTTTCACCTGCAATGAGCCCGGCACCTGGGTGACAGGGGCATCATTGACCGGCTCGACCTCGATGGGCAGCACGTCGGTATCGCTCAGGGGGCCACCGCTGCCGGTGTTGCCAAGATCATTGGTCACCATGGTCAGGGCATCCTGGCCATTGAAGTCCTGCTCGCCCTGATAGGTCACGCCCCCTGCGAGCAAGGCATTGATGGCATCCTGGGAACCGCTCAGCACCAGGGTGTTGCTGCCGCTGCCGCTCACCGTCACGCCACTGCCCGCCGCCAGTTCCAGGGTGCCGTGCAGCACGGAGAGGGTGACAGAGAGGGGGCTGTTGCCCGCATCCACATCGCTCACCTGCAGCCCGTGAATGGTGAAAGGCTGATCTTCCTGCGCCACCTGGGGCGTCGTCGGCAGCTGGTTGACGGGGGCATCGTTGACCGGTTGTACCAGGATGGGCAGCACATCGGTGTCACTCAGGGCGCCACCGCTGCCGGTATTGCCCCGATCGTCCGTCACCATGGTCAAGGCGTCATTGCCATGGAAGTCCGGGTCGCCCTGATAGGTGACGCCGCCCGAGAGCAGGGCATTGAGATCCGCCAGGGTGCCGGTCAGCACCACATCGCCGGTGCCGTTGCCGGTCAGGGTCACGCCGCTCCCGGCCGGCAGGGTCAGGGTGCCGTGCTCCACCGAGAGGCGCACTTCCATGATGCCGTTGCCCGCATCCACGTCCTTGACCTGCAGACCCTGGATGACGAACGGCTCGTCCTCCTGGGCCACCTGGGGATCATCGGGCAGCACGTTGACGGGGGAGTCGTTGACCGGGCTCACATCGAGATGGATGGTGCCGTTCACTTCCGGGCCGAGGGCGCCGTTGTCCAGGCTCTGGGCCGTCACCTTGATCGCCATGGCGCCGTTGGCGTCGTTGGTCACGAGCTCCACCGCGTCGAGCTTGCCCCCATCCGTGGTGACCTGCCAGCGGCCACCGCCGAGATCCACTACGGTGCCACTCACCCCGCTCGGCAGGCGGATTTCTGCCCCGTCCGGCACCCCTTCCAGGGTGACGCGCACCTGCTCGGGCCCGTTCTCGTGCACATTGCCGGCATTGCCGCCGGTAGCATGGGTATCCCGGGTCTCCACCCCCAGGTTCAGGGTGATCACATCCCCTTCGGTGCCGCTCGCCTGCTCCTGCATGTCGGTGATGACTGCATCCCCCACCGGATTGACGGTGACGGTGAAGCCCGCACTGGTTTCAAGGGGCAGGGTCAGCCCCTTGTCCAGGGTGAAGGCGCTCAGGGTCAGATCCACGGTGCCGCTGAAGTCCGCAGGCGGGATCAGGGTCAGCTTGGAGAAGTCGGTGCCCACAGGCACCTGCCACACCCCGCCGCCGTTGTTGACCGCCGGGGCGGACAGGGTGAAGCCATCCGGCACCCCCTTGATCTGCAGCCCGACGATCTGCTCGGAGCCATCGTTGTCGATGAGGCTGGCCCCCAGCCCCCCCAGACTCACGCTGCCATCTTCCTGGCCCGTGACGTTCTGGACCGTGAGGTTGGCCGGATCGTTCACCGGCAGCACCTCGAAGCTCACGTTGCCGCTCCAGCTCCCCCGAACCGTGCCCGTGGTGGCGGTATCGAGAATATCCACCGTCACCGCCAGCGGCACCTTGCCGCTGAAGTGTTCTTTGGGCACGAACACCAGATCCTTGAGATCCGCCGGGTTGTTCACCGTGAGGGTGGAGACCGGCTGGCCGTTCTTGTCGAGGAAGTGACCATATTGGGGATCCACGGTCACGACCACCTGCTCCACGGTCTCGAGACCGCCATCGGCCACCGAGGGGCTGATGTCGGCGAGCTTGACCGAGAGATCGAGATGAATGTCGGTGTCTTCCAGGTTGTCAGGCTGGCCGTCGCCGTTTACGTCCTTCACGTTCAGTTGCAGCTCCGGCAGGCCGTCCGCCCCGCCGTTGATGTCCACCTCCGGGGTGATGGAGAGGGTGACGTCCTTCTCCACCATCTTGGTGTCACCGCTCACGGTGTCGGTGTTGACCAGGCGCACATTGAAGTGCAGGCCGTCACCGGCATAGTCTTGCGGCAGGGTCAGGGTCAGGGTCAGGCGGTCGAGATCATCGAGGCCGCCCGGCAACTTGATGAGGTACTCGCCGTTGACGAAGTCATAGGTGAGCCCCTGTACGTTGACGCCCGGAGGGAGACCAGTGATGACGATGCTGAGCTCGTCGTCCCCGATGTCCGCCGTGCCCAGGGTCACCATCTGCTTGAGCTGGCTGCCGAAGTTGACGCCGTGATCCTCCACCCCGGTGATGGGGGTACTGTTGTCAAAATCGACATCGGCGGCCACCTGACCCGAGTGGGTCGCGCCATGGAAGTCGGCGCTGGCGGTGATCTCCCGATAGGCCGGGGCGCTCACATCCCCCTCGTTGTTGTCACCAAGGTCGACCACCCTGGCGCTCACCTTGAAGGTGACGGTGCCGGTGAAGCCATCCGGCGAGCGCAAGGCATAACTGCCGAGGGCGTCGTGGGGAACCGTCCAGTTGCCCTTGCCATCGTTGATGCCGCCCACCACCACGAAGCCGGGGGGCAGATCGCTGATCACCAGGTAGTCGATGACCTCATCGCTGCTGGGGTCCAGATCCTCGAACACGAAGACGCCGTCCAGCGGGATGTCGTGCCCGTCCGGGCTCTCCAGCTGACCGGTCTGCACCAGGTTGCCATCGGGCTCCACCACCGCCTGGATATCCACATGCAGGGTGCCGTCGATCACCTTCTGGGCAGTGGCGCTGGAGTCCACATCCACTTGTGTCACCGTGACATGGCTCTGGAGGGTGGTGTCCCTGTCGCTGTCTTCGGGCCCTTTCACCAGCAGCTGGCCACCGCCGAGCAGGCTTTGCAGCTCGGCGTCGCTCAAGTCCACGGCGCCGCCGCTCACGGTCAGCTGGGTCTCGACCCCACCCACGCGGATCCAGACTTCATACCCGGGTTCGATACCGGAGAGGCTGAGGTGGGTCACCTTCTCGGCGCCGTCGGTCAGGTCAGGCTGCCAGTCGAGGACGGTGAACTGATCCTCCAGGCCATGGCTGGTCTTGGCGTAGTCGGTAGCGTCGATGGCCGGCTCCACCTTGATGGTGAGGGGCACGTCGAAACTCTTGTGGTCGCCGTCATTTTCGGTCACCACCACGTGGCCGACCAGGTGCAGATCGGCGGTGCTGTTGGGGGGTGGCTGGATCTCCAGGTTGCCAAGGCTGGTCACATCCACCTGATAGAGAGGATTGCCCTTGCCATCGAGCCCGGCGAAGGTCAGGGTCAGCTCCTTGCCACTGCCGTCGAATACCTTGGCCCCTTCCGGCAGCCCTTCCAGCACCAGGTTGAGGGTTTCCGAGTGATCGAGCGGGGTATCCGTCCACTCCCCCGAGGTGAGCTTGAAGTCAAGGGGCGCCCGGCCATCCTCCTGGATGGTGATGCTGTAGCCGTTGCCATCCTGGGTCCAGTCGGTGGTATTGAGATCGAAATGGGGTTCATCCACCACCCCCACCAGATCCACGTGCAGGCTCTGGCTGCCGGTCTCCTTCTCGTTCACCACGGTGTGGGTCTGGCCGCTGGCATCGGTCAGAATGGCGGTGTCCTTCACCACCCCCTTGATGGTGAGATCGAAATCGACGTTGCTGTTTTTGGGCGGCAGCAGCTTGAGGTCATTGATGCGGTCATAGGGCACCTCGTAGTAACCGTTGGCATCCAGGGTGACCGCCACCCCACCCAGCAGCAGGGTGGCACCGGCGGGCAGGCCGCTGATGCGCACGAACAGCTGCTCGGAGCCATCTGTGGTGTCTCCCAGATGGGCGAGCCCAATCTTGCTGCCCAGATCGATCAGGGTATCTTCCTTGCCCTGGATCTCGCGCACCGTCAGCTTGGCGTCGTCCGCCAGCGGGTTCACGTTGACAATCACCTCCAGCGGATCGCCGAGGGCCGTCTCCTTGCCGGTCACCACCGGGGTCTTCTCCGTGCTCACCGGGGTCACAATGAGCTTGATGTCACCGCTGTAGTCCTTGCCGGGCACCACCGTCACCTTGTTGATGTCGCCACCGGCCACCGTATAGAGGCCGTTCGCCCCCGGGGTGAGCACCTTGCCGTTCAGGGTCAGCGAGCCCTGGCCGGACGCCCATTTGATCTGGTAGCTCAGGGTCTCGGAGCCGTCCGTATCGGTGAGACCCGCCTTGACGTTGAGGGCGATGCCGCTGCTGTCCTCGTCCGTGGTGTAGTGCTGGTGCGTGCTGCCCGCATCCCACAGGGGTTTGTCGGCAATGCCCTGCACCGTGATGTCCAGATTGCCGGTCAGCACCGGGGGCTTGCTCCCCTCGGTGACCCCCACCTGCAACTGCACCGGGAAGCGCAGCGGAGCACCTCCGTTGTTGTAGCTCGAGTAGTCGTGGTTTGGCACAAAAGTGACACCGGTGAGCTGGAACTTGTCATCGGTGTTGGCCACCGCCACCATGGCCGCGGGCGGCACCTCATACCAGGTCTTGCCCCCCTGGGTGATGGTGGTCAGTGCGACGCCGTTGAAATAGAAGGTGCCGTGAGCATTGGCCGGCGCCTGGATCAGCAATTTCTCGACGAACTCGCCCCGATCGTAGTCGCCGATGTCCAGGGCCATGGTGATGGGGATGCCATGAGTGGGATCACTGGCCCCCGCATCCTCGGCGCCGGTGACTGCGCTCACGGTGAGCTTGCCCGCCTCGTCCCATATGGTCAGGGTCAAGACACCGTCATCGGTGTCCCCATCCCCGTCCACCAGGTGGAAGTCGATGGTCTGCACCAGGGTATTGTTGCTGTGATTAACGCCGGATGTCGCCGTGAAGCTGTAGTTGCCCTCGGCACTGATCACCAGGGTGCCGATCACTTGTCCCGTGCTGTCGGTGACTGCAATGCTGGTGTTGCCGCTGGCGGCGATGGGGTGCTCGGTGCCATTGATGGTCACCGATCTCACCACCGCATCGTCCGCCCCCTCGCTGGCAGTGGCCAGCAGATCGCCGGTCACTTTCGCCCCTTCATTCAGGGTCTTGCTCGCGTCCACGGCCACCGGCACGTCGTCCTGCACGCTCACATGACCGATCACTTCGGCGCTCAGATCCCCGTCACTATCCCGTGCCTGCAATGGCAGCTGGATATCCAGCAGATCCTTGCCCTGGACGCTGTGATCCAGATTGCCGGTCAGCTCGAAGGTGTAGCGGCCGGACACATCCAGGGTCAGCTTGAAGATGAGCTTGCCTGCGCTGTCCTTGCCAAGGTAGACACCCGGCTGGCTGTCTGCCCCTATGGTGACCGCCTTGCCCCCCGACGTCAGGGTATTGAGGGCGTTGAAGCGGGCTACATCCAGTTGCAGGGAAACCACCCGGTCACTCCCGGCGGCGATCGTCACCTGGCCGATGGCAACCTCTCCCGTGCCTGACGGGCTGGTACCCCCATGCTGGCCACTGCCCCCGTTGAGGTCCGACTCCTTGACGGTCACCCCCTCGATGGCGGTGATCACGGGATCCGCCGCATCGGTGATCACCGCCGTGGTGCTGCCGGTGATCACACTGCCGTCGCTGTCGGTCACCTTGACCGGCAGGCTCAGGTTGAGCTTGTCGTCAGCCCCGTG
>NZ_JBFODJ010000022.1:0-24856 GCF_040908265.1 Aeromonas sp. R5-1 | reverse complement strand
TCAAGCAATACATTCAAAACCAGCGGGGCTGACGCCCCGGCGAAATTCCCCTCCCACCTACGTCGGAGGGAGTCCCCTTTCGCATTTAAGATGGGACCACAGGCACCGCTTTTCATCACAGGCCCCTCCACTATCTCGACCCCCTGGCTCGCCAGCTGGGCCATCACCTGATCCAGGGGCCAGCGGGTGATGAGGCAGAGATCCCCCGACCCCACCTGCGCCCGGTTGCGCGCCTCCTCCCCCAGCAACTGCAAATTGATCTTCTGGTTGCCAAAACGCAGCGCCCGGCGGCCTGCCCCGAAGGTGATGGGCTCCATCTTGAAGGCGCGGCTGTAAAACCCCACCGCCCGCTCAATGTCGCTGACCGTCAATACCAGATGGTCGATATGGCTGATCATGGTCTCTCCCTGTCATGGTGATTGCCGCACCATCATACCCACCCGCCTCAATAGAAACTGTGGCATGGTGCACAGGGGGGCTAACCACTTATTTTGACTAGGGAAATACCTTAACGCACGGCGGCACACGCCTTGTCACGCTGGGCCAGCAGGGTTTCGTCATCACTGCCCATGGCCGCCAGAATGGCCTGATTGCAGGCCCGCTCCGCGAGCTTACTCGGGCTCGGCTGGGCATCGGCGATCTCCGCAATCATGGGGCGATAGCCGATGGCGGCCGAGCAGTACATGGTGCGGTACTTGGGAAGCTGCCAACTGCTGTCGTCTTGCCGTGTCAGGTCATCGCACAGTTTGCCAAACAGTGCCTGCGCCTTGACCGTGCACTGACTGAAGCGCCGCATATCTTGCTCGTAGGGACGGCAGACACTTTGCTGTTTTATCTGCCAGAGCTGGAAAGAGAAGGGAACCTGCTCTCCCTCATAGGGCACTACCAGCGTTTTTAGCTCGGTGCCATAGATATCCGTCACCTGTTGCTGCACCAGATTGAGATAAGCCGAAAAAAGATAAGATATTGGATCCATCACCACCTCCCTGTGGTTCGCCTTCTCTATCTTCGCCGCCCATGGCTAGATAGATCTTCAAATGGGCAAAATTAGATAACAGCTTACTGATTTAGCTAAAAAAAATGATACCCTGCCTACTCCCCTTATGCACAAGATTCAAGGTCAGTCACCATGCAGCAATGTGGTATTTATGAACAACTCATCACACAACTGTTGGCATCAAGACTAGATCGATCGCATTTCTACATCGGGGAACGACAACTGGAGTCTGCGGAGGCCGCAGTCTGGTTATCACGATTCCTAACTCGTGTGTTGGAATATGCAGTAGGCTCGGTCACTGGCGATGACCCATTACAACGGCAGATTGAGCTGGCTAACCAGTTATTGCTTTGGCTAAAAGATCGCATACAAGACCCAGACTTTATTGGCGAGAACCTTATCGACAGTCAGGGAAAAATACTGACCGCGCTCTACCAGTTAGATAACCCCATCTCTGCCAATTTAAAGCAATATGCCGAAGATATTTTTCCTCTGACCGGTCTAACGCAAAGTGAGCTGTTCTGCGGCAGCAATGCGGGTTTGTCGATGGAGTCAGAGATTAAACGGGAGATATTATCGGCAGATAGCATCTGCTGGCTGGTATCATTTATCAAGTGGGCAGGTATCCGTATTTTCCGTCATGAGCTGGAAGAGTTCACTCGCAGCGGCCGCCAATTAAAAGTAATTACTACCTCTTATATGGGGGCGACCGACGCTAAGGCAGTTGAATTTTTAGCCAGCCTCCCAAATACCGAAGTCAAACTCAGCTATAACACCCAGCGCGAGCGGTTGCATGCCAAGAGCTATCTCTTTTGCCGAAATACCGGCTTTCATACCGGCTATATAGGTTCCTCCAATCTCTCTCATTCTGCCCTCACCAGTGGCTTGGAGTGGAACCTAAAAATCACCTCACAAGAGATCCCTCATATTATCGAGAAATCCCTGAGTGCCTTTGAAACCTATTGGGAATCCGATGATTTTGAGCTGTTTGATGGCAAGCTCGAAAGCCGTACAAAATTGCAGCATGCACTGCAAGAGGCCCGTGGGGATGGGGACAGAAATAACCCTGCCTATTTCTTTGATATCACGCCGTTTCCCCATCAACTGGAGATCCTTGAACAATTGGCGATGGAGCGCGCTTTACACCAGCGCTTTCGTAACTTGGTGGTAGCGGCTACCGGTACAGGGAAAACTCTGATCTCCGCCTTTGATTTTGCGCGTTTTTTGAAAACCAAACCCGATGCCAAGTTTCTGTTTGTCGCCCACAAAGAGGAGATCTTACGCCAAGCATTAGCCTCGTACCGCGGAGTGCTCAAGCAATCCAATTTTGGCGAACTCTTGGTCGGCGGCGCCGTGCCAACCCACTACCGTCAGCTGTTTGCCTCGGTGCAATCCTTTCATAACCAGCTGGCTAATTTACGTCTTAGCCAAGACTATTTCGATTACATCGTCATTGATGAGGTTCACCATATTGCGGCGGCCAGTTATCGCGGTCTGCTCGCCGCCTTTGAACCTCAGATTCTGTTGGGATTAACCGCAACGCCAGAGCGCCATGATGGCGGTGATATTCTTGCCGACTTTTGTGGTGTCATCGCAGCAGAAATCCGCTTGCCCGAGGCCATCAATCGTCGCCATCTCTGTCCATTCCAATATTTTGGTATCGATGATGATACTGACTTGCGCCAAGTGACTTGGAAAAATGGCCGTTATGACATCACTGAGCTCACCAATATCTATACCTACAATCAGCAGCGGGTACAGAAGATAGTCCAGAGCCTCAATGAGATCGTCACCGATATTACCAAGATCAAAGCACTGGCATTTTGTGTGAGCCGTGAACATGCCGACTTTATGTGCAAGGCATTTTTATGGAAGGGCATCAAGGCTGACATCCTCACCAGCGATAACCGAGACGAGCGGCATCGTAAGCAACAAGATTTGCGTACCGGCGTTATCAATATTCTCTGCGTGGTGGACATCTTCAACGAAGGGGTTGATATCCCGGAAGTCGATACCTTGCTGTTTTTACGACCAACGGAAAGCCTCACCATCTTCTTGCAGCAATTGGGGCGCGGACTGCGACTGGCGAGCGATAAAGAGTGCTGCACCGTATTGGACTTTGTTGGGAATGCCCGTGCGGAGTATGACTTTGCCCAGAAATTCCGGGCACTGGTGGGTAAAACCAATAAAGCGATTAGCCACGAGATCAAACAGGGCTTCCCTCACGCCCCCTTGGGCTGCCGTATCGAGCTCTCAAAACAGACCCAAGAGTTAATTCTGAGCAATATCAAAAAGGCGACTCTCAATACATCGCGCCTCATGGGCCTGATCCGCCGTTTCTCACAGGATTGCGATTTACCGCTGACACTGGCGAATTTTCTGAAGTTCTACCCTCATATCAGCCTTGAGGAGATCTACAAGCGCGGCAATTGGAGCGCCTTGGTCAAACAGGCCCACAACCATACCGTTTCTGAAATGAGCGATGAGAAGCTGTCGACCCTCTACACCCGGGCCATCAAAACCCGGCTATTGGGCTGCGATGCGCTCCATTACTTGAACTTCTTACAAACCTTGGTGGAAAGCGCCTTTACCTTAACGGCTGAGCACGATGAGCTGATGGCCTTGATGTGCCATTACGACTTCTGGCAACAAAGCGGCCCCAACGCAGGCTTTAGCTCCTTGGCGCACAGCCTGAAACAACTCAATCAACCAGAGTTAAGGGCCGAGCTGGCAGATCTGTTGCCCATGCTGATCAACCGGGTGCAGCACGAACAAAGAGCCATGCCAGATCTTCCCGGCAATCCACTACAACTGCATGCTCGCTATGCCAGAGAGCAGGTGCTGGTTGGCTTTGGCGCGACCACCTTCGCGCAGCAACCCACGGCTCGCGAAGGGGTGTATGTCATCGCAGAGCACAATATCGAGTTGCTGTTCGTGACCTTGAACAAAACGGAGCAGCACTTCTCCCCCACCACCCGTTATCACGACTACGCCATTAATGAGTCACTGTTCCATTGGCAGAGCCAAAACAGCGCTCGCCCAGAGCGAGGTAAGGGGCTGAGTTACATAAACCACAGGGCAGAGGGTAAGCGCGTGTTTCTGTTCGTTCGTGAGCAGAGCAAAGATGAATTTGGCCGCACCCTTGGCTTTGTGAACTTCGGTGAGGTGGAGTACATCTCCCACAGCGGTAGCCAACCGATGAACATTAAATGGCGTCTCACTACTCCGATGCCGCCTTTTATGTGGAAAGAAGCGGCCAAATTGGCAGTTGGCTGAGCGACCCATCACAACAAGGCCCACCCACGGCGGGCCGCCTTCGTGTGGTCAGCAGGCAATCCGCTCGATGCGGCCACCGCTCAGTTTGAAGAAGGCATCCTGCGGCAGCTCCTGCAGCCAGGTGGTGGTGTAGTCCAGATCCACATAGGCGCCGCGCAGCATGGCGCCAAAGAGACCGTGAGAAACCACGATGGCCTGCTCGGCAATCTGCTCGTCCTCAAGCCATTGCCGGGCCCGGCGCTGAATGCTCTCAAAACTCTCGCCATGGGGGGCCTGCAGATACCAGTCCGGCTCCTCCAGATCCAGCTCGGGGTGGGCCGCCAGCAGCTCGGGCACCCGGCAACCCTCCCACTCCCCCATCCCCAGCTCCACCAGCCGCTCGTCCCAGATGATGCGCTCCTGGTCCAAGCCAAGCTGCTGACACACCCGCTCCGCCGTCTGCCGTGCCCGGCCGAGGGGGCTGGCGTAGATCGTCCAGTCGGTGGGCTCGGTCAGGAGCTTGGCCAGACGGTCCCCCATGGCGAGGGCCTGGGCTTCTCCCCTGGGGGTCAGCTCGGAGTTGCAACGCCCCTGCAACCGCAATTCGGCGTTGTAACGGGTCTGGCCATGGCGCAGCAAATAGAGGGTTCGAGACATGGTTTCTCCAGCAGAGTCAACGAGATAAGAAAACAGGGGGAAGATGATAACAGATGTACCGGGTCAACCAAGACCCGGAGGATGCAGGCTTGTGCTGACTCCTTGAGCGCATGGCATACGGCTATACGTGAAAGGGCAACAGGGGCTGCGCGACTTTATCGCACAGGCGCCTTGTGCGCATACCACACGCCTTCGCCACGGGCCCGGCGCACCGTGGCAAGCGCCCCATGCCCCCCCTATCTTGTTGTTCAGACGGGATAAAATGGGGATGTGCCGGTTTATCGGTCACAGGATGGCGGCCAATGCCAGAAAAGACAGAGTTTTTGCTCTGATCCGGGGGCCATTTTGGTACGTATCTCTGGCTCACGACAGGGACGCCTGGTGTACAATCTGCCACCCGATTTCCCCTGACCCGGCCCAGGCTCAGGCCCTGATGTACCCCAGAGTAAATGAACGTGACCCCAACCCACCCCATGCTCGACAGTTATTACAGCCAGGATCTGGTGTTCTTCTCCATCCTGGTGGCGGTGCTCGCCTCCTACACGGCGCTGACCATGACCAGCCGGGTGAGCCAGAGCCGGGGACGGGCCGCCGTGCTCTGGCTAGCGGGGGGAGCCTTCGCCATGGGGCTCGGCATCTGGTCCATGCATTTTATCGGCATGCTCGCCTTCAACCTGCCCATCGCGCTGGGATACGATCTGACCCTCACCGGTCTCTCCCTGGTGGCGGCCATCGGCTCCTCGGCTTTTGCGCTCTGGCTGGTGAGTCGTCCCCAGCTCCCCTGGCACCAGATCCTGTTCGGGGCCGTGCTGATGGGGGCCGGCATCGCCACCATGCACTACATCGGCATGGCGGCCATGAAGATAGCGCCCGGCATCCACTACCTGCCTGGGCTCTTCATCCTCTCCATCCTCATCGCGGTATTCGCCTCGGGTGCCGCGCTCTGGATAGCGTTTCGCCTGCGCAACAGCTCGCCCCGCGCCTTCTTCAGCAAGGCCCTCGCCTCCCTGGTGATGGGTGCGGCCATCATCGGCATGCACTACACCGGCATGGCGGCGGCCCAGTTCCCCGCAGAGAGCCTGTGCGGGGCCCTCTACACCGGTCTCAATACCCAGTGGCTGGCAACCGTGGTCATCATAGTGACCCTGGCGGTGTTCGCCATCGCCTTCGTGCTCTCCATGCTGGATGCCCACGCCGCCAGGCTCTCCACCTCCCTGCATCAGGCCCACGACGAGCTGCTCAAGCTGGCGCTCCATGACAGCCTGACCCGGCTGCCGAACCGGCTGCTGTTTGCCGACCGCCTGGAGCAGCGCATCCAGGAGTGCCAGCACAGCCAGCGCAGCTTCTCCCTGCTGTTTCTCGATCTCGACGGCTTCAAGATCATCAACGATGCCCACGGCCACCACACCGGGGATCTGCTGCTGGCCGAGGTGGCCCAGCGCATCACCGGCCTGCTCGGAGCCAGCGACACCGCCTCGCGCTTTGGCGGGGACGAGTTCGTGCTGGCCCTGGCGCCGGGGGATGTGAGCCAGACCACGGCCTTCGCCGAGCGGCTGCTGGCCACCCTGGCCCAGCCCTATGAGTGGGAGCACCACAGCCTGCACATCACCGCCAGCATCGGCATTGCCGTCTATCCCCAGGATGGCACCAGCCTGCACGAGCTGACCCTCAACGCCGATGCCGCCATGTATTACGCCAAGGAACAGGGGCGCAACGACTACTACTACTTCGACAGCGCCATGAACGCCAACGCCCACCAGCAGTTCCTGCTGCACAAGGAGCTGCAACACGCCCTGGAGCGGGGGGAGCTGGCCCTGCACTACCAGCCCAAATACTGTGCCCGCAGCGGCCAGGTGGTCGGAGCCGAGGCCCTGCTGCGCTGGCAGCACCCGGAGCATGGTGCCGTCTCGCCGGCCAGCTTCCTGCCGCTGGCGGAGAAGAGCAGGCTCATCATCCCCATCGGCAACTGGGTCATCGACGAGGCGTGCCGCCAGATGAGCGCCTGGCGGGCGGCGGGTCATCACGACTGGAGCGTGGCGGTCAATCTCTCCACCATTCAGCTCGCCAGCCCCGGGTTGCTGGAGGAGGTGCAGGGCGCTCTGGCCCGCCATCGGCTCGAGGCCCGTCACCTGACCCTGGAGATCACCGAATCCACCGCCATGCAGAAGGCCGAGGAGAGCCTCGCCATCCTCAACCGCCTGGCCGAGCTCGGCCTTGGCATCTCCATCGACGACTTCGGCACCGGCTACTCCAGCCTGCTCTACCTCAAGCGCTTCCCCGCCAACGAGCTCAAGATTGACCGGGGCTTTGTCACTACCCTGGAGCGGGGGGGCGATGATGCCACCATCATCGCCGCCATCATCGCCCTGGGTCAGGCCCTGGAGATGCGCATCGTGGCAGAGGGGGTGGAAACCCCGGAGCAGCGCGACCTGCTGACCGAGCTGGGCTGCGACACCTTGCAGGGCTACCTGCTCGGACGCCCCATGACCGGGGAGCAACTGCTTGTCCACTGCGCTCCCGAGACTCCCCAACGGGTGCTGGAAGATGTGCTTGTCTGACAAGCAGGTGAGGCGCTGCGCCCATGTCGCCAGGGTCATCACCAGCCCGATTGCGTCCCTTCACGACTCAAGGTAGTCTGCTGCAAGACTCGAATGCTCCTTTATCTTGCCGAGTGCATCGAGCGACCCCCATGGCAGATCACCCGTTCAGAGGAGCCACATCCATGGCCAGATACCAGTTCTTCAGCGTCCCCGCCTCCCGCCGTCAGCAATATACCTATGTCGACATGGCCTCCCCCACTTTCCTCACGGAGAAGGAGGCGCTGCTGACGCAAGGGTTCGAGGTGGAAGAGGATTTCATCGACGCGGCCACTCCCCGCGAGGCGGTGGAGAAGTACAGATCCGGTTTTCTCTACGTGGCGGACGAGATAGGCAAGTCAGACGAGGCCTATGCGGCGGCAACGGCCTTGCTGGAGATGGGCAAGAAGATCCTGGGCCGAAAGGCGGGCTGAGCAAGGCGGGCCGCCGGGACGATACCCCCGATGGCCCGCAGGCAGTCAGCGTTGAGGGTGCTGACGGAGCATCGCCACCAGCTCCTCTTCACTGCCGGGTTCATGGGCAAGCTGCAGGCTGGGGGCGGCGCCCCCCATCAGCATATAAACGTGAGTGCTGCAGTGATCGTAGTGATACCACTTACCGTCGATACAGACGTCGGTATAGCATCTCGGGTCCCTCTTGAGTTCCATACGCACATCCTTATGTGTCATTCACCAACCTCACCCTTGACCGTAAAATAAGGGACCTAAGTCCCCCTTGACCTGGATCAAGGGAGGTGGCGGGCAAAAGCGGGCAGTGGCCGGATCTGGCCGGGGCGGGATGCCGCCAGCCTGGATGACCGAGCCCGCCAACCGGCTCCAGCCTGGCAACAGCGCAACAAAAACGGCGCCCGAAGGCGCCGTTTTTCATGTCCGTCATTTGACCGACGGGGAACAAGCCGCTGGCTTATTCGTCTTCCAGGTAGGCGTAGCCTTGCAGACCCAGCTCCAGCTCGTCGAGCAGGGCCTTGCGGGTCTCGTCGTCCAGCGCCGGGTGGGAGACGATGCGCTGGTAGTTCTCGCGGATCACGGACGGGTCGATGTTGACGTAACGCAGCAGCTGGTCGACGGTGTCGCCACGCACCACGTTGCGGATGTCCATCTTGCCTTCTTCATCCAGCCACACTTCCGCGCAGTGGGTGTCACCGAACAGGTTGTGCAGATCCCCCAGGATCTCCTGATAGGCACCCACCAGGAAGAAGCCGACATGGCACTCTTCGTCTTCACCGTAGACCGGCATCGGCAGGGTGCTTTCCACCCCCAGACCGTCGACGTAGTGCTCCACCTGACCGTCGGAGTCACAGGTGATGTCCATCAGGATGCCGCGGCGGGTGAGCGGACGCTCGAGGCCGGCCAGCGGCATCACCGGGAACACCTGACCGATACCCCAGGCATCCGGCAGGGACTGGAACAGGGAGAAGTTGGCAAAGCACTTGTCCGCCAGTTTCTCGGAGAGCTCGTCGGCCAGGGCGCGGTGGTTGCGGTTGACTGGGTTCAGCAGCTCCTTGAGCGCCAGACAGGTGTTCTGGTGCAGCATCTCGGCCCAGGCGCGTTGCTCAAGGTTCAAGAGGCCCATGGTGTACTGGGCGTTGACGTCACCGAGATCCGCCACGGAGTCGTGGAAGATCTCCAGCAGGGAGGGATCTTCCCCGCGCAGGTCCAGCCAGCCTTTCCACATGTTCTGCAAGATGGTGGGCGCGTCTTCGTCCGGGGCGCTGATGTCGTTCACCTCCACCCCTTCGGCACCAATGATGTTGGTGACCAGCACGGCGTGGTGTGCAGTCAGGGCACGGCCGGACTCGCTGATGATGGTCGGGTGCGGCAGGTCGAACTCGCGGCACACATCGCCGATGCCCCAGACCACGTTGTTGGCGTACTCGGAGAGGCTGTAGTTCGCGGAGCAGTGGCTCTGGGAACGGGTGCCCTCGTAGTCCACACCCAGGCCGCCGCCCACGTCCACCACCTCGACCTTGGCGCCAAGACGGCACAGCTCGGCGTAGAAGCGGCCGCACTCGCGGATGCCGCCCTGGATGTCGCGGATGTTGGCGATCTGGGAGCCCAGGTGGAAGTGCAGCAGTTGCAGGCAGTCCAGCTTGCCGAGGCTGCGCAGACGCTCCACCAGCGCCAGGATCTGGGAGGCGGAGAGACCGAACTTGGACATGGAACCGCCGCTCGATTCCCACATGCCGGAGCCGGTGGACGCCAGACGGGCGCGCACCCCGATGTTGGGCTTGATGTTGAGACGAGCTGACTCGTCGAGCACCATTTCCAGCTCGGAGGGCTTCTCCACCACGATGTAGACCTTGTGGCCCATCAGGTTGCCCAGGAGGGCGTGGCGGATGTATTCGCGGTCCTTGTAACCGTTGCAGACGATCACGGACCCTTGCTCATGATGATGGGACAGCACGGCCAGCAACTCGGGCTTGGAGCCCGCTTCCAGCCCAAGCCTCGGCTTGTCGCTGTAGGACTGACTGATGGTCTCGATGACGCGGCGCTGCTGGTTTACCTTGATCGGGTAAACGCACAGGTAATCCCCTTCATAGCCTGACTTTTCGATGGCCTGACCGAAGGCGTTGAACAGCGCATCGACCCGGCTCTTGAGGATGTCGGGGAAACGCAGCAACACCGGCGTGGTCAGCCCGGACTGGCGCAGTTGCTCGATGGCCTCGGACAGCACGATCTGAGCCTCGGGGCGAGACTTGTCGGGAGAGACGGTCACATGACCGGCGTCATTGATATTGAAAAAACCCGCACCCCAGTAGGGAACGTTGTAGACCTTCAAGGAGTCCTTGCTGGACCAGTTAGTCATGGGCTATGCCTCGCAAATGAGCGGCCGTGGGCCGCCTTCGTTACCCTCAATCACATCCAGACCATTGATTGCAAAATGCGGCAAGCCAGAGCGGCCTGCTGACGTTGGACCCGCAACGGAGCATGCTCCGCCACATCCTGTTCATTGCACATCGCGGCAAGCCAAGGCTGCCTGGTGGATCTTGGGAAGTAACGAGTCTTGATGTGGGGCTGGTGGCTTTACATCAAGCTCAACGGTATGCGGTAACACCTTGCCGGCGTACCGCGGTACTTTGATGACAATCGGCATCAGCCACGCCGTTTGTTCATCATTCGGCAGCCATCCCGACGGACAGGAGAGGGTTTCAAGGAAGAGAAGGGAAGACGTCAGCACGCATCGTGTTGATGGACGACAACCACTACGACCCGCTCAACGCCAGTGACCGCCCATGACAAGGGAGATGATGAGCCCGAAGCCCACTCGGTCAGCTGAAAGATGAGAGTCCGTTGTTCTCCCTGATACCGGAGCCTAACCGGTATTAAAGAAACCATTCCCCAGCAGTGTCTGTCGTTTCTGCGTGCCTCGCCCTATAGGCGTCATGATCCTGCGGGTCTGGCGGACACGGCCTGCGCAGGGTTGCCCTCGGATCGGCGCGGAGTGTACACACTTACCGCAGCCAGTGACAATAAAAAATCGTGTTAAAAAACGGGTTTTCATCAGGGGGCAAAATCTCGCTGCCAGCAAGGCGGGCTCTGGGATGGCGGGGGATGGGAGTGCGTGGGCGAGGTGATGAAAATAACCAACACGTCACGCTTTTTGGGTCACCCCTTGCCAGCGCTGGGCCGAGGGGAAATTCAGCTTTTTCGCAATTGCTTAACCAGTTTTTATTTTGGAATTTTTATGCAAACTGCCGCGCTATGATCCCTGCCCCTCCCCTTCGATGGCCCTCCTCTCCCCCACAAAGTCATCAAAAACTGCGCTGACGCAATAAGCGGCGCCGCCGTCTTGGCCACAATGACTCCTCTTTCGTGACCCGAGGCTTGCCCATGAACACCCTGCTTTCGCGCTTTCTCCACTACCTCACCTTTCATACCCGTTCCGATGCGACCAATCCTGCCTGCCCCAGCAGCGAGGGACAGCGCCTCTTCGCCCGGGCCCTGTGCGACGAAATGACGCAGATGGGGCTGAGCCAGGTCACCCTGGACGAGCATGGCTACCTCACCGCCTGCCTGCCGGGCAACCAGCCGGATGCCCCCGCCATCGGGCTCATCGCCCACATGGACACCGCCGATTACGAGGCCGAGTGCGTCGTTCCCCAGATAGTCGAGCACTATCAGGGGGGCGATATCTGCCTTGGCAAGGGGGACGAGGTGCTGACCATCCGCCAGTACCGCTTTCTGAAAAACTACCTGGGGCAGGATCTCATCACCACCGACGGCACCACCCTGCTGGGGGCCGACGACAAGGCGGGCATCGCCGAGATCCTCACCGCCGTGGAATACCTGCAGGCTCACCCCGAGATCCCCCGTGGCGATGTCTGGGTCGGCTTTACTCCGGACGAGGAGATAGGGCGCGGTACCGACCGTTTCCCGCTGGAGCGCTTCCCGGCCAAGTGGGCCTACACGGTGGATGGCGGCGAGCTCGGCGAGCTCGAATGCGAGAACTTCAACGCCGCCAGTGCCACGGTGCGCATCACAGGCAACAACGTCCACCCCGGCACCGCCAAGGGCAGCATGATCAACAGCCAGACCCTGGCCGCCCGCTTCCATGCCGCCATGCCCGCCGAGCAGACTCCGGAGTGCACCCAGGGGTATGAGGGCTTCTTCCACCTGGCCCGGATGGAGGGCTCGGTGGAGGAGACCACCCTGCACTACCTCATCCGCGACTTCGACGATGACTGCTTCGCCGCCCGCAAGGCCCAGCTCAAGGAGCGGGTCGCCTCCCTGCAGCTGGACGCCCCCAGGGCGCGCATCACCCTGGAGATAGCGGACAACTACCGCAACATGCGCAGCCAGATAGCGCCCCATCCCCACATCGTCGAGCTGGCCAAAGCCGCCATGGAGGCCGCCGACGTGGTGCCCAAGATCAAACCCATTCGCGGCGGCACCGACGGCGCCCGGCTCTCCTTCATGGGGCTGCCCTGCCCGAACCTGTTCACCGGCGGCCACAACTTCCACGGCAAGCACGAGTTCATCCCCCTGCAATCCATGGAAAAAGCGGTCGCCACCCTGGTGGCGCTGGTGCGCCTCACCTCTGCCTGGCGGGCAGAGTAAGGGAGCAAGGACGGGGCTCGCCCCGTCATCAAACCGTCACCCAACCGACACACGAAAGGCACGCAGGGGCGTCAAGCTGGGGCAAAGTTCAGCGGAGCCTTGCCCATGTTCGACGTCGATACCCTGCTGGGGCAGCACCTGCCCCACCTCGCCAGCCAGCCCCTCCTCCGTCCCCTGATGAGGCAGGGGCTGAGCTGGTTGCTGCACGAGGAGGCCTTCACCCGCTTTGCCATGCGCCATCCCCACCTGCGCGGTCTGGACTTCGTCGAGCAGGCCCTCACCGAGCTCCACTTCGACTACCGGGTGAGCGAGGCCGAGCTCGAGCACATTCCCGCCAGCGGCCGGGTCATTCTTGTCGCCAACCACCCCATCGGCTCCCTGGACGGACTGGCCCTGCTGCGCCTCATCGGGCGCATCCGCCCCGACGTCAAGATAGTGGCCAACCAGGTGCTGGCCCAGCTCGCGCCGCTGCGCCCTTTGCTGCTGCCGGTGGACAACCTGGGGGGCAAGACCAACAGGCAGGCCATCCTCGCCATGAATGAACACCTCGTCGCCGACGGGGCCCTGGTTATCTTCCCCGCAGGCGAGGTCTCCCGCCTCGGCCCCAAGGGGGTGAAGGATGGCCCCTGGCAGGCCGGCTTCATCAAGCTGGCCCAGCGCAGCCGAACGCCCCTGGTGCCCATTCACCTGGGAGGGCGCAACAGCCTCTGGTTCTATCTCGCCTCCTGGCTCAACAAGCCCGCCTCCGCCCTGCTGCTGGTACGCCAACTGTTTCGCCAGCAGGGGCAGACGCTGCCGGTGACCATAGGGGCGCGCATTCCCCTCGCCAGTTTTCAGGAGCTGCCGGCCAAGACGGCGGCCCGGCTGGTGCGCGGCCACCTCTACCGAATCGCTCGGGGCAAGGCGGGACGGTTGCAGACCGAGGCCCCCATCGCCCTGCCGGAGGATCGCCGCCTGCTGAAACAGGCCATCGACGGGTGCGAGCTGCTCGGCCAGACCCCGGACGGCCAGCGCATCCTGCTCTATCGCCGCCACGAGCAGAGCCACTCGGTGATCCTGCGTGAGCTGGGGCGCCTGCGGGAGATTGCCTTTCGGGCGGTGGGGGAAGGCTCGGGCAAGCGGCGGGATCTCGATGCCTTCGACGATGACTATCACCATCTCATCCTCTGGGATCCCGCCCGCCTCGACATCATCGGCGCTTACCGTTTCGCCCCGGTGGCCGAACGGCTGGCCAGCAAGGGACTGGATGGCCTCTACAGCCACACCCTGTTCGGCTTCGAAGAGAAGCTGCTGCCCCGGCTGGAACAGGCCATCGAGCTTGGCCGCAGCTTCATCCAGCCCGCCTACTGGGGCAAGCGGGGGCTCGATTACCTCTGGTTCGGCATCGGGGCCTATCTGGCCCGCTATCCCCAATACCGCTACCTGTTCGGGCCCGTCACCCTCTCCGGCAGCCTGCCGCCGGCGGCCAAGGATCTGCTGGTGAGCTTCTATCGCCAGCACTTCGCCCCCACCCTTGCCCTCGCCCCTTCCCGCCGCCCCTATCCCGCCACGCCGACGCTGTTCGAGGGGCGCGATTACGGGGACGACCTCAAGGTGCTCAAGGCCGGGCTCGACAACCTGGGCTGCGCCATTCCCACCCTCTACAAGCAGTACGCCGAGCTGTGCGAGCCGGGGGGCGTGCAGTTCATGGACTTTGGCATCGACCCGGACTTCAACCACTGCATCGACGGCCTGGTGTGGGTGGACGTGAGCCGCATCAAGCCCCACAAGCGGGCCCGCTATATCGGCCTCCCCGCCGGGGAAGCGCTGGCCACATCTGGCGACCGTTGACCGGGCGCTGCAACGAAAGAGGGAGGCCTGCGCCTCCCTCTTTCACATCATGGGTGATGCCGCCTACTCGGCTGCGGGTTTGCGATCCGCATGGCCGAGATCCCGCTCCGGGGCGATGACATCCCGCACCCGCTGCTTGATCTCCTTGGCCTCGGGGAAGCCCTCGTCGGCCACCCTGTCCCACACCAGCACCCCGTCCACCAGGATGCGAAACTCCCCCTTGCTGGCGGGCACCAGGGCCACCTCTCCCAGTTCGCCGTCGAAGGTGGAGAGCAGCTCCTGGGCGAGCCAGGCGGCTCGCAGCATCCAGCGGCAGAGGGTGCAGTAACGGATTTCGATGCGCGGTTTCGCGAGGGGCAAATGGGTGTCTGTCATGGGGTGACTCCGTGAAAATCGGTCAACCAGTGGCGAGCGATGCGCTGCATGGTGGCCTGGGGCAGTTCGTGAAGGCCCGGGGAGGATGCCTGATGGGCCAGTTGGTGCACCCCTTCGATGATCTCCGCCAGCACCAGGTAGACATATTCGCCGATGACGGCGCCGTGGACGAAGTTGACCGCCTCCCCCCGGTTGAGCAAAAAGATGGTGCTGCCGTCCGGCCGGGTCAGGGCCAGCACATGGGGACACACCTCCTCGCTCGGCCAGGGCAGCTGGGCGAGGCTGAAGGCGAATTCGTCGTCGGCGGAGGTGACCGAGGCCAGCATGGCGCCGGGGCGCAGGGCCTGCAGATCGGTGATGTCGAGGGAGCCGTTGCCGGTGGAGCAGATCACCAGCTCGGCGCGGCCCAGGGCTTCGGCCTTGTTCACCAGCTTGAAGCCGTGGGAGAGCGCCTCCACCTGGCGCAGGGCATCCGTCTCCACCAGCTCCAGATGCAGGTTGCGACAGCGCAGTTCCCGGGCGATGCTGCGCCCCACCTTGCCATAGCCGAACAGGGCGGCCTGGCAGACATTGAAGGTACGCCTCAGGGTACGTGCGAGGGACTCCGCGGAGTAGACCACGCTCAGGCCGATCTGGATATCTTCCGCCTGCTTGAGGGGGCTGCGGGCCACCGAGATGACGGGGGTCACCAGGGACTCCTGCTCATACCGCTGATGGCCGTTCTCGGTCATCTCCACCACCCCGATGAAGCGGGCGCCAAAGTGCTCGGCCAGTACCGCCTGGCTCTTGGCGAAGTAGCCGCCGATGTCGAGGATGATGAGCCGCTCGTGAGACATCACCAGGGGGGCAATCTGGGCGATCACCTCACCGGGATCCGAGGTCCAGTGGCGATTGAGGGGCAGCACGGGGTAGTGCTGCTGAGCCCAGGCCAGCGTCGGCCCGTGCACGGACTTGGGTTTGGGCAGGATGGCACCGACCCGGCCCACCCGATCGAGCACCTGGATGAAGTCGGGTCTGTCGGGAAGCAGGTGGGTCACCAGCAGGATGCAGAGATCCCCAAGACATCCCTGTTCGGTGAAATGGCGAAAAAACAGATGCTCAGATCCCTGACTGTGCAACTGTGGCCTCCTTAGCGTGCCGCGGGAAAGCAGGCAAACAGAACCCGGCATAGCCGGGTTCTGTGTGTATCCAGATAATTGAAAATCCTTTTTATCCGAAAGCACCATGGGTCTCAATCTTTATCTGTCCAGACTTTGACAAGCCCATCAATTTCTAAGGTAATAGCCTGTTTTTCATGCAGAAATCAGTAAAGTGACGCCTCTGGCCATACCCACCACAGACTCACTCCGGCACCGACGGCCGCCACCAGGATCAAGACCCCCCAGCGAGAGAGTCCCGGGCGCCCGTGCAGGGCACGTTCCAGCAGCGGCAACAGCCAGACCGGCAGCAGCACCAGCAGGGGCACTTCCACGTACTGCCAGGCGAGCATCTGCACGAAGGCGAGTGAAAGCCCCAGGGCAGCCGGGGTCACCTTGACCCCTGCAAAGGCGCCGAGCAGGGCACGGAATCCGGCAAACGCGGCCAAAGCCCCCGTCAGCTGGGCGATGAGCAGGCTGCCATCGATGCCGATGACCAGCGCCAGCCAGATGAAGGCCAGGGCGAAGCCGAGCCCCTCCTCGCTGTCACCACGCCAGTTCGTCCAGCCAGACCAGAGGATGGCGGGCAGCAGGGCCAGCCAGATCCCGGGCTCGCTCGCCAGCACGGAGGCCAGCCCCTGCCACCACACCAGGGCGCCCAGCCCCCCGAACAGCACGAGGGCGACCCCCTTGCTGGTACCCTGGGTCAGGGCGGGCACCAGCAGGGTCAACGGCAGCCACTGCCACGCCTTGACCGGCAGGCCATAGGCACCGCCCAGCAGGCAGCCCACCAGCCAGATCCCCAGGGCGCCCCACAGATAGCCCAGCCGCGGCCAGCGCCACGACAGCAAAGCGGCCCCTAAAGGAGCCGCCAGGGTTTGAAGCAGGAGTGCTGCGCCCATTACTTGCGCACGCCTTCAACGAACAGGTTGATGGTCATCTCGTCAGGGATGTTCGGCACCATGTAGTTCACGCCAAAGTCGCTGCGCTTGATGGTGGTGGTGGCGTTGAAGCCGCTGCGGTAGCCGCCCCAGGGATCCTTGCCTTCGCCGATGTGGACCAGGTCGAAGGCCACGTCCTTGGACACGCCGTGCAGGGTCAGGGTGCCCTTGAGCACGCCTTTGTCCTTGGTGCCTTCATAGCTGGTGCTGACGAAGGTCATCTTGGGGTACTGCTTCACGTCCAGGAAGTCGGGGCTGCGCAGGTGCTTGTCGCGGGCCTCGTGGTTGGAATCCACGCTGGCGGCATCGATTTCGAAGTTCGCCTTGGCCGCCGCCGGGTTGGCGTCGTCCATGCTGAAGGTGCCACTGAAGGTGTTGAACCGGCCGACCAGTTCGGAGAAGCCGAGGTGGCCCACCTTGAACTGGACTGTGGTGTGCGCTGCATCGACATCGTAATCGGCAGCCATCAGGGGAGCCGCCATAAACAGGCAAGAGGCCAGCAGAGCCTTGGTCATTTTCATTCCGATCGTTCCTTCATTGAGGGTTCACAACGGTGAACAAAATGCTAACCTCCTATCGAGAATAGATAATCATCGATTTATTAAAATAATTATCAACCGAGAGTGGAATATGGATCAGATAGCCGCCATGCGCACCTTCATCAAGGTGGTGGAGTGCCAGAGCTTCACCAAGGCCGCCCATCAGCTCGGGATCTCGGTCGCCATGACCTCCAAGCTGATGCAGCAGCTCGAGGAGTCCCTCTCCACCCGGCTGCTGTCGCGCACCACCCGCCAGGTCAATCCCACCGAGGCGGGCCAGTTCTACTACCAGCGCTCCCTGGCCCTGCTGGCGGAGCTGGAAGAGACCCACAGCCAGCTCACCCACAACAACCAGCAGCCCCAGGGCACCCTCAAGCTCTCGGTGCCCATGGATTTCGGCTACCTGCACCTCTCCCCCGCCCTGCCGCTGTTTCGCGAGCGCTACCCGGACTTGAAGCTCGAGATTGAGTACAGCGACCGGCGGGTGGCCCTGGTGGAGGAGGGGTTCGATCTGGCCCTGCGCATCGGCAACCTGCCGGACTCCTCCCTGGTGGCCAAGCCGCTCGCCATGATGAAGATGGTGGTGTGCGCCAGCCCCGACTACCTGGCCCGCCGGGGCAGGCCGAAGACCCCGGAGGATCTCAAGCAGCACGACTGCCTCATCTACACCCTGACCCAGCCGGACTGGGTCTTCAAACGGGATGGGGAGGAGCACAGCATCCGTCCCCAGGGGCCACTTCGCGCCAACAACGGGGTGGCCCTGACCCGGGCCGCCTGCGACCACCAGGGCATCATCTTGCAGCCCACCTTCATCGTGGGGGATGCGCTGCGCTCGGGGGCGCTGGTCCCCTTGTTGCTGGAGTGGGAGAAGGGACAGGTGGGGCTCTATGCCCTCTATCCGCACCGCCGTTTCGTGTCGGCCAAGGTGCGCTGCTTCATCGAATTCGTGCAGGAGCGCTATCTGGCGCCCCACTACTGGGACAGGGAGACCTGAGCCCGGGCTCAGGGGGTGGGCATCAGCTCGGCCACCAGCAGGTGATCCTGCTGGCTCATCTGCCAGCGTGGCAGACGCTGGCGCAAGGCGGCGAGCTCGGCCTCCCCCAGCGCATAGGGCAGGGTGACGTGCAGGCAGTGGCAATCCAGCATAGCCGCCAACTGCATCATCAGGGCGAGGTTCGCCTCGTCGCTCTTGTGCTTGTTGATGCGCTTGCCGAGCTCGTGGCGAAAGTGGGTCTCGGGATCCTGGGTCATCGCCTGCCAGCCGTAACCAAAAAGCGGAATGAAGGCGCTGACGATGCCAAGGGCGGTGAGGGGCCGTTTGGGCGGGTGATAGAGGGCGTTGAGATCCAGCAGGATGGGGCTTTGATGGGGCTCACGACTGCCGGATAAAATAGTATTGCTCATTGGATTACCCTGTTGATTCCTCTAGACTTCGCCGCATATTTGACCTTACATGCCAACGAGGTGCTGATGCTAAGCGATATCGAGATCTCCCGCCAGTCCCCCCGCCTGCCCATCGCCGAGGTGGCAGCACAGCTCGGCATAGCGGCCGCCCATCTCCACCCCCACGGCCATTACAAGGGCAAACTCGACCTCGCGCTGCTCCATCACGCCCCCGCCCGCGAGCCCGGCAAGCTGGTGCTGGTGAGCGCCATCACGCCCACCCCCCTTGGGGAGGGCAAGACGGTCACCACGATCGGCCTCTCCATGGGGCTCAACCACATCGGCCAGCCCAGCATCGCCACCATTCGCCAGCCGAGCCTCGGCCCCGTCTTCGGGGTCAAGGGGGGCGCTGCCGGGGGCGGCATGGCCCAGATGGTGCCGATGGAGGAGATGAACCTGCACCTCACCGGGGATTTTCACGCCCTCACCGCCGCCCACAACCTGGCCTCTGCCGCCCTGGATGCCCGCCTGTTCCATGAACGCAAACTCGGTGACCAGTTCAGCACCAGAACCGGCCTGGCGCGGCTCGATATCGACCCGGCCAACATCCTCTGGCCCCGCACCCTGGACATGAACGACCGGGCGCTTCGCCACCTCACCCTCGGCCAGGGCGGCGCTGCCGATGGTGTCGAGCGCCCCGATCGCTTCGTCATCACCGCCGCCTCCGAGCTGATGGCCATTCTGGCCCTAGCCAGGGATCTCAAGGACTTGCGCGCGCGTATCGGCCGCATCCAGCTCGCCCTCGACCTGCGCGGCAAGCCCATCACCGCCGAGCAGCTGGAAGTGGCGGGGGCCATGACGGTGCTGCTCAAAGACGCCCTCAAGCCCACCCTGATGCAGACCACGGAGCAGACCCCTGTGCTGGTCCACGCCGGCCCCTTTGCCAACATCGCCCACGGCAACTCCTCCGTCATCGCCGATCGCATGGCGCTGGGTCTTGCCGACTATGTGGTGACCGAGGCGGGTTTTGGCTCCGACATGGGGCTGGAGAAGTTCTTCAACATCAAGTATCGCCAATCCGGCCTTCCCCCCGCCTGCGTGGTGCTGGTGGCCACGGTGCGCGGCCTCAAGGCCAACAGCGGCCTGCTCGACATCCGGCCGGGCCAGCCGCTGCCGGCCAGCCTGCAAGGGGAAGATCTGCCCACCCTGACAGCGGGGTGCGCCAACCTCGCCTGGCATATTCACAACGCCCGCCGTTACGGGGTGCCCGTGGTGGTCGCCATCAACCGCTTCCCCACCGACAGCGATGCCGAGCTGGCCCTGCTGGAGGAGGCGGCGCGCCAGGCCGGTGCCTGTGGCGTCGCCCTCTCCCGGGCCTTCACTGACGGTGGCGCGGGTGCGGCGGATCTGGCTCACGCCGTGGTGGCGGCCTGCAAGCAGCCCAGTGAGGTCAGGCTGCTCTACCCCGATGAGATGAGCCTTGCCGCCAAGCTCGCCACCCTGGTGGAGTGCGGCTATGGTGGCCGGGGCGTCACCCTCTCGGACAAGGCGCGCCAGCAACTGGCCAGACTCTCGGCAGAGGGCCAGGATCACCTGCCCGTCTGCATGGCCAAGACGCCGCTCTCCATCAGCCATGACCCGGCCAGGAAGGGCGTGCCGACGGACTTCGAGGTGCCCATCGAGGAGGTGAAACTCTGCGCGGGGGCAGGCTTCGTCTATGCCCTGGCAGGCCCCATCATGACCATGCCAGGCCTGGGCAGTCTGCCGGCCTATCGCCATATCGACATCGACGATGACGGCGACATCGTCGGCCTGAGCTGACGTGCAGGCTGGCAGCCTGCCCTCCCTGAGCGCCTGACGGCGAGATAGTCCGGTTGCGCCACATGATCGGGCAAGCAGTCTGCCATCGGCCGATGACGCGGCGCTAATCGACTCTGACATCAACACACCCGCCATCAACAACAAGGCCCCACCGATTGGCGGGGCCTTGTTGTGCGTATCAGAACGCCATCAGTAGTGGAAGCGCCCCAGCTTGCTCATGACCGTCTCGGTCAACCCGTGCATCTGCCGGCTCTGGGCATCCTGCTCCCGGGCCACCCGGGTGGAGGCGCTCGCCAGCTCGTGGATGTTGCTGACGTTCTGGTTAATCTCCTCGCTCACCTTAGATTGCTGCTCGGCGGCGCTCGCAATCTGGGTCGCCATGTCCTGGATACGGTCGGCGGCCTGCACTATGGTCGCCAGCTCGCTTACCGCCTGCTCGGCATCACGCAGCGCCAGGCTGCTCAACTGGCGTCCCTCTGTCATGGTGTCGACCGCGGCGCGCGTGGTATCCCGCAGCCTGTCTATCATCAGCTGGATCTCCTGGGTCGAGGCCCGGGTCTTGGATGCCAGGGTACGCACCTCGTCGGCCACCACGGCGAAACCGCGACCATGTTCACCGGCCCGTGCCGCCTCGATGGCTGCGTTTAGCGCCAGCAGGTTGGTCTGCTCAGAGATGGTCCGGATCACATCCAGGATGCTGCCAATCTGCACCCCCTGCTGCTGCAAGGCGGTTATCCTGTCCGACACCTCGCTGACCTGGGCACTCAACTGGCGGATGCCGTTGGCAGAGGCGCTCACCACCTGCTGACCCTTGTGCACCGCATGACGGGTCTCATCCACCGCCTGGGCCGTGATCTGGGCGCTGCTGGAGACGGAGTCTGCGGTTGATGACATTTCATGGATGGCCGTGGCCACCAGCTCGACCTGCTGCAGCTGGTGATGGCTGTTCGCCAGCCCCTGCTGGGCCTGCCTGGCCGAGTTCACCGCCGCCTGCTGCAACTCGTGCACGCTGGTGGCGGTGTCGGTCACTATGCCCTGCACGGTCGCGACGAACTGGTTTATCCCCTCCGCCAGCACCCCGGTCTCATCGCGCCGGTGCTGGGTCAGCCGCTGGGTCAGATCCCCTCCGGCGCTGGAGAGACGCGCCACCATGCGAGCCGTCTCCTGCACCGGCCGGGAGATGGACCCTGCCGCGAAAGCGAGCCCGACCAGACCGATACCCGCCACCAGGATGCCCACCATCAGCTGGGTCCAGACCCCCTTGCCAAAGGCCTCGGCACGGGCCTGCGCCATCCGCTCGTACTCGGCATAGAGGGCGCTGCCCGGCACCTCGATGGCGATCCCCCAGGCCTGTGTGACCTTGTTGAGGCTGATGGGTGCGAAGACCCTCAAGCCATCGGCGTGCTCATCGCTGCCCCTCTCGCCACGTTGCAACTGAGCCAGCAAGGATGGATCCTGCAAGCGCTGCCCTACCCCGTCGCCATCGCGGGAGTCGGCGGCGATGATGCCCATGGGGCTGATGATGCGCACCCTGCCCTGCCCGTCGAACACCCGTCGGCTGATGTCAGCGGCCAGCCGTTGCAGGTAGTTAAGGGAGTAGTCGATGCCCACCATTCCGAGGTATTGATCCCCGTTCAGCACAGGCACCACGAAGGAGGTGAGCAGGGTGGGCTGACCGTTGACCTGGTAGACGGAGGGGTCGACGGCGCAGCTTGCCTTGCTCTCCTGCGGACAGAGATACCACTCGGAGGCCCGGATCCCGGTCGCGCTCGGCGTCTTGCTGTAGAAATCCCCCAGGGGTTTGAGGTCAAAACCGGCCGGGCCGCGGCTCCAGTAGGGGGCGAAGTTGCCCGATGCCTGGCTATGCCGGCCATCACCGGTATGGAGCGCATCCTGACCGTCGAAACGATCCGCCTCCCAGCCACTGTAGATGCTGAGGAAATCCGGGTTGCGATCCCCTATGTCCTTGAGCAGGGCCGTGACCTCGTCCCGATCGAGAGGCTCGGACTGATGGACATTGCCCGCCAGCAGTGCCGCCAGGGTTTCGGCCGCATCCAGCGCCAGTTCGAAGGAGCGTGCCACCTCGCTCGCCTGACCATCCACCAGGGTCAGCAGCCACTGCCTGGCCTGCTGGCGGGCCGCGTCGTGGCTCTCCTGCTGGATCTTCTCCTGCATGCTGGCCAGGGAAACATAGCTGTAACCCACCACGCTGAGGACGGTGGTCAGCAGGATGCAACCCGCAAAGAACATGACTTGATACTTGATGGAACGGAACATGGCGGATGGTGGGTCTCTTGAGCCAAAACAGAGGCATTCTACGGGCTCGCAAACAGGTCGTAAACGGCCCCGCATGAAATTAATCGCCGATTTGTGAGCGAATTCGAACATCCGGCCTGTCATCCCCCCATCCGGTAGGTGACGGGGCAGGCGGGCCGGTTGAAACGGGCACAGGGGGGGCGATGACAAACAACAAGGCCCCGCCGATTGGCGGGGCCTTCTGCGCTGTGCCGGGTGACAGCAAGACTCAGAGGGTGAAGCGCTGGGTCATATGGTGCAGCGAGGTGGCCAGCCTGCTCAGCTCGACGCAGGCCTGGGCGGTCTGCTGCACCCCCTGGGCATTCTCGTCGGCGGCGGTGTGGATCTTGACGATGCTGCGATTGAGCTCCTCGGTGACCGCGTTCTGCTGCTCGGTGGCGGTGGCGATCAGGGTGTTCATGTCGGTGATCTGGGTGACGGCACCGTTGATGCTGTCGATGCTGCTCCCCGCCTCCCGCGCCAGCTCCACGCTCTCCTGCATCTGCTGACGGCTCAGTTGCATGGCGCTGCCCGCCTCGGCGGTACGCTCCTGCAACACCTCGATCATCTTGCTGATTTCGGCGGTGGACGCCTGGGTGCGCTGGGCCAGACTGCGCACCTCGTCTGCCACCACCGCAAAGCCACGCCCCTGCTCGCCGGCCCGGGCCGCTTCGATGGCCGCGTTGAGGGCCAGCAGGTTGGTCTGCTCGGCGATGCCGCGAATCACGTCCAGCACCATGCTGATGCTGGCGCTGTCGGTCTCAAGTTGCTGCACCACGCTCCCGGCCTGCTCTATCTGGCGGGAAACCTGCTCTATGCTGCCGATGGCGCTGCGCACCACCTGGTTGCCCTGGGTGGAGGTGCGGGAAGCCTGCTTGGCCGCCCCCATGGCGTCCGTGGTGTTGCGAGACACCTCATTGACGGTGGACTGCATCTCGTTCATGGCGGTGGCGACCTGAGAGACCTCTCCCTGCTGGCTTGCCATGCCTTCGGCGGACTGCTCGGAGATAGCGCTCACCTCCTCTACCGCGCTGCTGAGCTGACTCACCGAACCGGAGATTTCACTCACCAGCTCCGCCAGAGCCCCCTGCATCCGGTCGATGGCCGACCCCAGCTGGCCCAGCTCGTCGCGGTTGAAGCGGTTGCCGCGGATCCACTCCTGCAGCTCGCCCCGACCGAGATCGCCGCTCGCAATGCGCTGGGCCTGACGGGCCAGCATGATGAGCGGGTCACGGATCTGGCGGGTCAGCACCACGGAGAGGGCGACAACCAGGGCCAGGCCGATCACCAGGGCCAGGGTCACACTCAGCTTGGCGCTGTCAAAGGCGGCGATCACCTCGGCGCGGGAGCCCACGGAGTAGCCGTGGTTGATGCGAATGAGATCCCCCACCGACTTGCTCAGGGTGGTGTAGAGGGTGACCCCCTCCCCCATGAAGAGGTGCCGGGCTTCGGCCATCTGTCCCGAGTCCTGCATCTGCCGGATGCGCTGGTGCAGGGCGACATATCGCTCCCAGTCCGCCTTGACGATGTCAAAGGCGCGGCGCTCCTCCCGATCCTCCGCCCAGATGGTGCCATCGTGGGCCACTATCTGGCGCGCAGCCTCTTGCAGGCTCTTCTCGCTCTCGTTGCGATAGCGGGCCTTCTGCTGGGCATCGTCCGCCACCAGGAAGACATCCAGTTCGTAGCGGCGCAGGGCATTGATGGTCTCGCCGAGGGTGCTGGTGCGCACGACGGCGGGCAGGATACTGTCGGTAAAGCCGATGGCGGCGCGGTTCATCTTGCTGAATTCAAACAGCGAGAAGCCGCCGATAAAGGCCATCATCAGGCCGAGTACGGCAAAGCCGGCGGTAAGTTTTTTGCCTATCGTCTTGACATCCTCCCCACCTTAGCGCTTCGCGTCACAGGAGGGGGATCCCCATTACTGGGTGATAGCTGCTCGCGCAGTACCGGGTTCCTGCTTCATCGGGCGGCCT